>PLST01000406.1:0-6716 GCA_003164255.1 Acidobacteriaceae bacterium
TTGGATTCAATAGCTTAAGAACATATATGGCGGAGAGACAGGGATTCGAACCCTGGGTTCCCTTTCGAGTACACACGCTTTCCAAGCGTGCGCCTTAAACCACTCGGCCATCTCTCCGTAAGCGTGCTGACTGTTTGAACTTAACATATTGGACTGCTTGTTGGCCGTGCCCGGAAGAAGGCAACTGTTTATTCGGGTGTCAATTCATCTGAAAATGAAACCGTTTACTCCAATCCGGGTGCTGGTTTATAGTTCACGGTTGCTCGCCGTTCCAGTTTATTGATCGACTTACGGCGGTTCTTCATCTGCGAAAGAGGATCTCCATGTTTACTTTTTCTCGTCGTAATTTGCTGTCGAGTGGCCTCGCGCTCTCTGCTTCATCCTTGGTTACACGCTCTGCATGGGGTCGCACAGTGGCGATGCTTGCAGCCGATCCGCAGGCTGAGGCAGCCGGGGGGACAAGCGGCCCACGCGAGAAGTTGATCCTCGATTTTGATTGGAAGTTTCAATTTGGTCACGGAAGCGATCCGGCGCGCGATTTGGGATTCGGGACGGGACAGGGGGATTTTGCGAAGACCGGCGACTTCAAGTTTGCAAAGGTTGGATTTGATGACGCTAAATGGCGAGCATTGCACTTACCGCACGACTGGGCGGTGGAGTTGCCCTTTGTGCGTGACGATGAGTTGAATTCACACGGCTTTAAGCCGCTCGGCAGGCGCTATCCGGAGACAAGCGTCGGATGGTACCGGCGCGAATTCGATATAGCGGCCAGCGACCTCGGCCGGCGCATTGCCGTGGAGTTCGATGGTGCGTTCAGAAGCGTTCTGGTTTTTGTGAACGGATGCTTTATCGGTCGCAATGACAATGGGTACGCACCGTTTGCTTTTGATCTGACCGATTTTCTGAATTACGGCGCCAGGAACTGCATTACGTTGCGTGTGGACGCGAGTTTTGGCGACGGATGGTTCTACGAGGGCGCGGGGATCTATCGGCACGTGTGGTTAACGAAAACAGATGCGCTGCACCTGGGCAAGTGGGAGAGCTGGGCAAGGCCTGAGGCAACCGGCGGCAAGACCGTGAATGTACGGCTGGGCACGGTGGTCGAGAACGTCGGCAAGAACGCTGAGATCGCGGCGGTGAGCTGGCAGATTGTGGACGCAGCCGGCAAGACCGTGGCCACGGCGAAGACCGCCGCGCAGACGATCGACGTGGACGGGAAAGCGACCTATGAAGCGATTGCTCCGATAAGCGACCCTGCGCTGTGGTCGGTGGAGGAGCCCAATCTCTACACCGCTCTGGTGACGGTGGAGACACACGGCCAGGTGCGCGATGCCGAGCCCGTCAAGTTTGGCGTGCGCTTCCTTCGCTTTGATGCGAACCATGGATTCTTTCTGAACGACAAACCAGTCAAGATTCAAGGCACCTGCAACCATCAGGATCACGCAGGCGTGGGCGCTGCTGTGCCGGACCGGTTGCAATGGTTCCGTCTGGCCGTGCTCCGCGAAATGGGCTGCAACGCAGTCCGCACGTCGCACAACATGCCGACGCCTGAGTGGGTGGACGCGTGCGACCGCATGGGCATGATGATGATGTGTGAGACGCGTCAAATGAGCTCGAACGAGGAGGGATTGGCGCAACTGGAGACGATGGTCAAGCGTTATCGTAACTCGCCGTCGATCATCCTGTGGTCAATTGGCAACGAGGAATGGCATTTGCAGAACGACCAGGCGGAGCTTGGCGAAAAGATTGCGGCGACCATGGTGCGGCGATGCCACGAGTTGGATCCGAATCGGCCGGTTTCAGCCGCGGTGAATGGGAGCAATGAGAAGGGCGTTTCGAACGCGCTGGACGTGATTGGATTCAATTACAACCTGAATTTTCCAGACGAGTTCCACAAGAAGAATCCGACGCGGCCGGTGTATGGATCGGAGACGGCGAGCACAGTAAGCACGCGCGGCGTGTACACGACAGACAAGCTGCGCAACACGGTGAGCGCCTACGACGTGAACCATCCTGCATGGGCGAATGGAACCGAGGAGTGGTGGAAGTTTTACGGCACGCGCGAGTGGCTGGCAGGCGGCTTTGCCTGGACGGGATTTGATTATCGCGGCGAGCCTACTCCTTATGGTTGGCCATCAGTCAACTCGCAATTTGGAATTATCGATGTGTGCGGATTTCCCAAGGATCTCTTCTTCTACTACAAGGCATGGTGGCGCAAAGAGCCGTCGCTCCATGTATTTCCGCACTGGAACTGGGCGGGCAGGGAAGGCGAGGAGATTCCGGTTTGGGTCTTCTCGAACATGGAGGAGGTGGAGCTGGTGGTGAATGGAGCGAGCCTGGGCAGGCAGAAAGTTTCCTATCTGGGGCACGTGGAGTGGAAGGTCAAGTACGAGCCGGGTGCGATTGAGGCGCGGGGGTTCAAGGGCGGCAAGCTGGCGTTGAGCGAGAAGCGCGAGACGACGGGGCCGGCAGCGACGATCAAGCTGAGCGCGGACCGGACGGCGATTGATGCCGATGGCGCGGATGTCGCCGTGATCAAGGTGGAAGTGCTCGACAACGAAGGCAGGTCCGTGCCGACAGCGGACGACCTGATCCACTTCAAAGTGACGGGCGAAGGCACGCTGATCGGCGTAGGCAACGGCGATCCCAACTGTCAGGAGTCCGACAAGGACTCGAAGCGGTCGCTGTTCAACGGTCTGGCGCAGGCCATTGTGCAGGCCACGAAACAGGCGGGCATGATCGAGATCGAGGCAGCGAAGGAAAGCTTTGATGCAACAGTTCTGGCGCCGGCCAAGCTGACCATCAGGACGGGGAACTAGCGGCAGCCTTTGGGCTGTGAACTTTCAGTTTTGCTTTGGCGGGTTCAGGCAGTGTCCAGCCGGACGCTTGGACACGTTTGTTTTCGGAGAGGAAAACCTGCTTCGAGCCTGGTGCCCAGCTGGACAGGGTCAGTGTTCCGCTTATCGATGTGATCGTCAACACATATTGCCACTCTTGAATACAGTTTGATACGAGCGGCCCGGTTGTTTATGTCGGGTTCGAGGAAAAACGGCTCGTGAAAAGCAACGGCACATTATCCGCGGAATAGATTTGATAGCAATTGCGGCCCTTTGCCTTGGCCTGGTAGAGCGCAGCGTCGGAATTGCGCAACAGAGTTTCTACATTGTCTCCGTCTTCAGGGCATGTGGCGACACCGACGCTCACTGAGACTTCCACGGTCCTGCCGTCAATCACAATGGGCGCGCATACATTCGAAACCACTTGTGAAGCGATTTTTTGCGCTTCGTATTCATGGCGAAGGCCGTTGAGAAGAACAGTGAATTCGTCGCCTCCCATGCGGGCCACCGTGTCAGTTAACCGCACAGATTGCACCAGGCGATTGGCAATCGTACAAAGCACCTGATCGCCCACCGCATGGCCGAAGCTGTCATTGAGCTGTTTGAAGGAGTCCACGTCGACCATCATCAAAGCCAGTGTGACCGGCTGCCGCTTGATCTCATGCAAGGCTAACTCAAGCCGTTCCATGAGCACCCTCCTCACCGGGAGGCCGGTGAGGCCATCGTGTTCGGCCAGGTCGCGGAAGCGTTCTTCGCTTTGGCGGATGATGCCGGTCTGGCGATGGACCTGGCGGCGGAGGAGAACCACCCAGGCGAGAATGGCTGCCATCGCGAAGACCAGGAGACCAAGAACCTCAACTGAATGCCTGCTACTCCACCAGGAGGGAACGCTGAGAATGACCACATCGCTCGGCGACCGCAGAAGAATCTGAAACGATTCGAGGCGTGCGATGCCTTCCTGCCGGGTGGTTTGCTGTTCATCCACTTTTCCGACGAAGACGCCTGTGACCATGATGGTGCTTCCGTCCACCAGCGAGGATTCAAGTTGTTTGTCGATTTCAGTTGCCGTGGCAGGCGGGACCACGGTGAACAGGACACCTTCTGACGAGAGAAGGAATGTGGACCCGTTCAAGCCATGATTTCTGCCCACCAGCGTGCCTTGCGCGCGGACCAGTTCTCCGTTGTGGTCGGCGTTGAACGAGTTAGCCGCAGCTACGTCGATGTGGGACGCGTTCGAAACCGTGCTAGCGTTTGTGGTGCCATCTCTAAAGGCGTCGGCCGGGGATATGGTGACCGGCCTTACTGGGCGCCCATTGCCNNGCCATGAGAGGGTGACTCGGCCGCGGACATGAACCCGATGCACGCTGGCAGGGTAGGGAGAGTATTGCAGGAGGCTGCTGAGGCGGCGCACAGGAAGCAGAAACGGATCGGGGGCCGCAGGCGCGATGACGGAGAGTGTCTTCATCCCTGGAAAGAGCAGACGCATTCCCGTCAACTGCCGTCTAGAATTGACGAGCGGAGCCGCAACACCGCGGATGATTACCTCGGAATCGATAAGCGCGGAGTAGTTCGCTCCATCCTCCTTGTCGGTGGTCGCAGTGATCGTGCCTTCATTTGTCGCGAGAGTGAGGACAACATGCATTCCGTCGAACTGGGCCGAGCGCACAATCCCTCTGAGCGCCACCCATTGGCTATCTTCCGACCCGGTGAGGAGCGTTGAGACCGCCGATGCGCGAGGGGTGGGAAGAGGATTCGATCCCGGCAGAATGCGTATTGCCGAGCTTGCAACGATGGGAGAGTATCCTCCCGGGTCGGTTACACCGGAAACTTCGACGCGCGAACCGGCATGGAGCCCAGGAGTCGGTAAATGGCCAGGCGCCACGAAAACGTCGCCCGTCTCGTCGGCGATAAAGAGGGCTCGATGGCCCACCTGGTAAGGATCGAAGAAGGTGACGGTACCGCGAATTCGAACCGGATAGCCTAGAGACGCTTGGTCGGGCGTAAGTCCGTGGACCGCTCGAGCCGTTCTAAGGACCGGCAAGCGCTTTGGCGGAAGATCGGACTCCTGGCAGTTCGACACGCCCCAGAACAAGAGTGGAGGCGCAACGAGCGCTAAGATCGCCGGGCGGGCCAACGATTTGAGCTCCGCGACCAATGCTCTCGCTTTCGTCAAATTCGGTGCCATTGCGCACACTTTTTCCGCATTTCCTTGAGAGCCAACGAGCGATCAGCTAGCTCGCCGCACTCGAGGAGCCCGCAAGTTCACCGGCTCCTTTCCACATATCGGCAGAGTGTCGGAATGGTTCACAATGTGCGACCCAGGGAGCCGTGGACGCTGCGAGCCTGGGACCGAAAAGGCTCAGGATGGTTTTGTGGCGTAGACGGCTTGCTCGAATTCGCCCAGGAGGCTTAGGGCTCGCTGGTCGGCAAAGGGGAGGTACTGCATGAGAATGACGGCGCAGAGGTCGCGTTTCGGGTCGATCCAGTAGTAAGTGTTGAGGAGGCCTGCCCAGGCCAGGCTGCCCGCGGAGCGGCCTCCGGGATAGGCGGTCGTATTGAGGAGGAATCCCAAACTCCACTTCTCAGTTCGGCCAGGCTGCATATCCACGTCGCTCGTGAGGTCGGGCCGCTGGGTCTTCATTTTTCCGGGTGTGAGCACGCCGATCTGGTTGACCTCCATTTCGGCGACTGTGTCTGCGCGGAGAACGCGCGCACCGTTGGGGCCGAGTCCCTGGTTGAGAATCATCTGCATGAAACGTATGTAGTCGGCCGCAGTGGAGTAGAGGCCTCCGCCGCCACCAAAGGTCTTGGGCGCGGTGGGGAGCTTGCGCTCGTCCTGCTGGAGGTCGCCGCTTTCGTTGCGGTGATAGTTGGTGACAAGGCGTTCGAACTTGTCGGCTGGGAAGATGAAGCTTGTGTCGGCCATGCCGAGGGGCGTGCAGATGTTCTGCTGGAAGTAGTCTTCAAGCGTGAGCCCGCTGACGGTCTCGACGAGGCGTCCTGTCCAGTCGAGCCCCTGTCCATATTGCCAGCGCGTTCCCGGTTCAAAGATCAGCGGGCCGGGCACGTTGTCGGCGGTCGGGTGCTTGGAGGTGTACCGGAACATGTCCGGATCCCACATGTCGTAACAGAGGCCGGAGGTATGGGTTAGCAGGTGGCGCAAGGTGGGCGGCGTGACGGCTGGGCCGAGGATGGGCTCGCCCTGGGCATCGAATCCTGCGAGGAGTTGAACGTTCTTGAATTGCGGAAGGTGGCGGGCAACGGGTTCATCGAGAGAGACCTTGCCCTGTTCCACCAGTTGGAGAGCCGCGACGGTGGTAACGGCCTTGGTCATGGACGCGATACGGAAGATGCTGTCGAGTTGGAGGGGCGGGCCGTCGGATTCACGATGACCGAATGCACCCATATATAGGACGCGGTCGGGGCCGGCGACCATGGCGACGACGGCAGGAATCTTTCGCCGGGCGATGCCGTTGCGAAGCGTGTCATCCAAGACGGCACTCATGGGGGCTGCGCCGTGCGAGGCGTTGCCGGGCGGGGCGGCGATGAGCAAGTGCGGGCTGGATGTGGCTGCGATGCACGAGGCCAGGAAGGCTCTCCTGTCGATGACTTCCATAGTATCCGCGATGCTATCAGAAAAAGACGTGGAATTAACTGACGAAAAACGGTGAGACGGCGAGCGCGCTCGTCTTTACAGGGGTCTTGGTGGTCGGATAGGCTTGGCGTAAGTTTTCAAATGCAAAGTGGTTGAGCAGCAATACGATGGCCTGCGCCGTGAGGACCCGGAAGAGAAGTGCTGGCTGCAAGGCTAGCGTTTGACAGCACGATCGCACCACAAGCAGAAACGACGGACCAGACGATGGAAAGCATGAAAGTCGG
>PLST01000406.1:6741-7644 GCA_003164255.1 Acidobacteriaceae bacterium
TGTTCAAGGAGCCGTCAGGCGACGCCTGCGACCACTACCACCTTTACGCGCAGGATATAGCGCTGCTGGCCGATCTTGGGTTCAATACGTTTCGCTTCTCAGTGGAGTGGGCGCGGATTGAGCCCGAGGAAGGATTCTTTTCGCGCGCGGAACTGGAACACTACCGGCGCGTGCTGGGGGTATGCCAGGAGCACGGGCTGACAGCAATGGTGACATACAACCACGTCTCGCTGCCACGATGGTTTGCCATGAAGGGCGGCTGGCAGAACCAGAAGTCGGCGGGGTTGTACGCGCGCTATTGCGAGAAGGTGACCAAACATCTTGGCGACATGATTGGGTACGCATCGACGATGAACGAGGGAGACCTGCCGTACATGCTGAACTGGATTCATGTGCCGGGGATGGCAGGCGACGAGACGGTAACAGAGATGATGCAGATGTCGCTGGACAGTGTGCGCAAGCAGACGGGCGCCCCGGAGTTCTCGAACTTCTTTTTGGGCGACCTCAAGAGGCGGCGCGATGGGTTGCTGGCGGCGCATGGTGCGGCGAAGCAGGCGATCAAAGGGAGCCGGCCGCAGTTGCCGGTGGGCTTTAACCTGGCGATGCAGGACGACCAGCCCGCGGCGGAAGGCAACCATATGGAACAGAAGCGCGCCGAGGTGTACGCGCCTTGGCTGGAGGAGGCGCGCAGTTGCGACTACCTGGGCGTGCAGACGTATGGGCGCTCGATTGTGGGCGACAGGGATCTGCCACCGCCATCGGGCGTGGAACTAACGCAGTCGGGGATGGAGTTTTATCCGGAGTGCGTGGAGCACGTGGTGCGGTACGCAGCGAAGGAAGCCCGGGTCCCGATTATTGTGAGCGAAAACGGAGTGGCGACGGAAAACGACACGCGGCGCGTGG
>PLST01000406.1:7675-12112 GCA_003164255.1 Acidobacteriaceae bacterium
CCGAGCGGGGCCGTGCTTGGCAATATTGCGCGGTTGAACGCGTTGTAACTGGCGCGCCGCTGACAAACGCGGATGCGGCAGTGGAATCATCGGAGGCCGATCTGTTTGCCTTCAGTTCCAAAATCAGTTATGCGCCTGATTCGTGGATCAGCTCTTCACCGGATTTCTGGGGCAAGAAGTAAGCAGCGGCAGAAATCGGCAGACAGGAAAGCCCATCCGTTGACGGATGGGCTTTCTTCTTTTGTGCTCGGTTAGCGAACGNNCCCGTGGCTTTCTCCATGCTGCCGTACCAGGTGTCGTCGTCGGCACTTTGGAACGCGATGTTGTCTTCGTCGCTGGTGGCTTTCCGACGGTCGAGATGTTCCTGCGCGCCGGGGCCCACTGGATGGCGGAACTGCCAGGTTCCACTTTCGATGATGCTTTGAATTCTCTCGGCAACAAGGAGCGGGTCGCGCGGGGTGGTGAGCGTGGCAACAAAGTAGGCAGCCATTCGGCGCTTGTGCGGATAGGGGCTGTCGGTTTCAGGCTCGACGAATCCTCGGGCCATGGGCGTGTCGATGATGCCGGGCTCAACCACGGCGACGCGGACGTTGAACGCCTTCAACTCCTGTGCGAGTGCTTCGCTGAGGGCTTCGAGCGCATGCTTTGAGGCGGCATAAGCGCCCAGCGGCGAGGTGGAGACGCGGCCGGCGACGGAAGTGACGTTGATGATGCAGCCGCTGCGGCGCTTGCGCATGTGCGGGATCACCGCTTTGATCGAGCGCACTGCACCAAAGTAGTTGGTCTCCATGGTGTCGCGAATGTCGGCCATGCTGAGCTCTTCAATGGCGCCATCGCGCGCGATGCCNNGTGTTGGCGACGGAGTCGTCCGAGTCAACGTCCATGACGGAGACGTGGATGGGCAGATTGAGCCCGGCGAACTCGGCTGCGAGTTCTTTGGCTCGCGCAGGACTGCGCAAGGTTGCGTAGACGGAGTGGCCTGCGCGGGCGAGCGTCAGGGCGGTGGTGTAGCCGATGCCTTTGCTCGTTCCGGTGATGAGTACAGTTGCCATTTTTTGACCTCGATCGTTGGGGAAGGTTGAGAGACGGAGTTTACACGATGATGCGCAGTTGAGGAAACGGCAGATTTTTCATATTTATTTTTGAGCGGTTGAAGTGTGCTGGCGTCTGTTGACTAGGTGGGGCTGCGGCGTTGACTGCGGGGTGCAGGCCGGGGCTCTTCAAAATCAAAACGACAATCCGGAGAGGGTGACTATGAATGCAAATCCTGTAACAACCGGGATAGGGAAGAGGTGCGTGGGTACGATTGCCGGACTCACGCTCGCCATGATGCTGATAGCGCACGGCGCGAATGCGCAGACACAAGCGGCAGAGCAGACTGCGCCGGGGCAAGCGGCAGTTGTGCCGGCGCGGTCCCCAGCGCCGCCGCGCGTCGAGATGTATGAGATGTTGACGCTCAAGAACATGACTGATCAGCGCGGGATGAACGATGTGCAGACGGCCCTGAGGAACATGCTGCCGCGGGCGCGCATTTATGGAGTGCAGTCGCGCGGGGCTATTTCTCTGTCGGGCACTGCGGAGGAGACTGAGCTGGCGCGGAAAATCGTAGCGGAACTCGACCAGCCGGCGATGAACTACGAACTGACCTTCACGATTACCGATACGGATGCCGGCAAGCAGACCGGCCTGCAGCGCTTGACTATGGTGATTGTGCCGGGCGCGAGGATGGTGATGAAACAAGGCGCGCGCGTGCCGATTATGACCGGATCCTATAAGGAGGGCAGCGGGGAAGAAAACTCGCAGGTGCAATACCAGGACGTGGGATTGAGCATTGAGGCCAATATGGATGGCATGAGCCTGCATACAAAAGTAGAGCAGACCAGCCCTTCCGAAGAGCCCTCTGGGATGGGCGCCAAAGATCCGGTGGTGCGCCAGTCGGTTCTGGAAGTAACGACGAACCTGACGCAGGGCAAACCGCTGGCGCTTGGGTCTCTGGATATTCCGGGTAGCACGCGTCACCGGAACGTTGAGTTGGCAGTGGAGGCGGTGCAGTAGGCTGGCTGGTTCGGTTTGATTAAAGTGTTTGTATAGAGCAGGATGGGTCCTTTTCCGCGCCACCCGCCGGTAGGCTGCGCGGTGGCGCGGAAAAAGAGCCGGGGTGGGTGGCGCGAGGCTGCGAAAGAGGTGTGATCGATGACCTGTTTGTGGGGTACTAAAGGGGATTACCGTAACGTCAAGAAGCGGTACGGGCTTGTCTCAAAGTGACTATAATCACATGTGGGCATGAAAGACCGCCGCTTCTCAAGAATCAACTCGGAAGGACACCCCGCCAAATGGCGACAGGAAACATGGCCTTGAGTCAAGAACAGGGCCAACTAACCGCGCGCCAGCGCGTGATAAACGATTTCAGCATCAACGTAGCAACGGTGAACGGGTCCGGCTCGCAATCCGCCAATAGCGTACTGCTGAAAAGCATCTTCGGAATGGGAGTTCCGGTAAGCGGAAAAAATCTCTTCCCGTCGAACATTGCCGGATTACCCACGTGGTACACGATACGCGCAAGCAAAGACGGGTACGTTGCCCGCAAGCGCGAGTCAGAAGTGCTGGTGGCCCTGAACCCGGATACGGCAAAGGAAGACGCACTTGCCCTGCCGTCGGGCGGCGTCGCAATTTACGAAGAGAAGCTCGATCTGAAGCAGTACCGTGACGACTTGGTGTTTTACCCGGTACCGCTGGACAAGATTACAGCGGCTATCTGTCCTGAAGCCAAGCTGCGCAAGCTCGTAAAGAACATGGTGTATGTGGGCGCGGTTGCGCAGATTCTGAACATCGACCTGAACGTGGTTGAAAGCAATCTGAAGCGGCAATTCTCGAAGAAGCCCAAGGTGTTCGATTTGAACTTTGGCGCGGTGAAGGCCGGGTTCGACTACGCTCAAACGACGTTCACCAAGCAGGATCCGTACTTCATCGAGAAGATGAATGGGACGGCAGGCAAGATCATCATCGACGGCAACGCGGCGTGCGGCATGGGCGCGGTGTTTGCTGGCGTGACGGTGGTGGCTTGGTATCCGATTACGCCTTCAACTTCAGTGGTGGAAGCGACCACGGATCTGCTGAAGAAGTTTCGCGTGACGCCGGAAGGCAAGGCGACGTTTGCCGTGGTGCAGGCGGAAGACGAACTGGCGGCGATCGGCATGGTGCTGGGTGCTGGCTGGGCGGGCGCGCGGTCAATGACGGCGACCTCGGGCCCCGGCATCTCACTGATGGCGGAGTTTACCGGCCTCGGCTACTATGCCGAGCTGCCCGGCGTGATCTTCGATGTGCAGCGGACGGGGCCCTCGACGGGCATGCCTACGCGCACCTCGCAGGCGGATTTGCTCTCGACGGCATTCCTGTCGCACGGCGACACAAAACACATCGTGCTGTTGCCGGGAAATGTGAAGGAGTGCTTTGAGTTTGGCTGCCAGGCGTTTGATTTGACTGAACGTTTGCAGACGCCGGTGTTTGTTCTGACGGATCTTGACCTGGGAATGAACAACTGGATGTCGGAAGCCTTCGACTATCCTGAGAAACCGCAGGACCGGGGCAAGGTGCTGACCAAGGAAGACCTCGACCGGCTGGGCAGCTTTGCGCGCTACCGCGATGTGGACGGCGACGCGATCGGCTACAGGACTCTGCCGGGCACGATGCATCCGAAGGCCGCTTACTTTACGCGCGGCTCAGGACACAACGACGCGGCCGGTTACACCGAGAAGCCGGACGAGTACCAGGAAGTGATGGACCGGCTGTTGCGCAAGTTCGAGAGCGCACGCAAGCTGGTTCCGGCGCCGNNCCGTTTGCGCACGAGATTCACGACTTTGTCGCTTCGCACGAGCGTGTGTACGTGGTGGAACAGGACCGCGACGCGCAACTGGCAAGCCTGCTGAAGCTGGATCTTCCGGCAGAGCAGGTGGCGAAGCTGCGCAGCATTCTGCACTACAACGGATTGCCGCTGGACGCCCGCACGATCACCGAGGAATTTGCGACCAAGGAGGGCCTCTAAATGGCAACCGCAACCCCAACACCGAAAGTGAACCATATCGGCCTTCCGATCATTGAGTATCGCGGCGGCAAGAGCACACTCTGCGCAGGCTGCGGACATAACGCAATCTCAGAGCGAATTGTGGACGCGATGTACGAGATGGGCGTGGAGCCGGAGCGGGTGATGAAGATGAGCGGCATCGGCTGCTCGTCAAAGAGCCCGGCCTACTTCATGAACCGCTCGCACTCGTTCAACAGCGTGCACGGGCGCATGCCTTCCGTGACCAGCGGCGCAGTGCTGGCCAACCGCAACATGATGGCCCTGGGCGTTTCCGGCGACGGCGATACGGCGTCGATCGGCATTGGCCAGTTCATGCACCTGATGCGGCGCAATCTGCCGATGATTTACATCATCGA
>PLST01000417.1:0-1781 GCA_003164255.1 Acidobacteriaceae bacterium
CCCGCTTGCTCTTGCGGCCAAACTTCTCAAAACTCCCCTGCGATGCCAGTGTCTGCTGAATCCGCGCCATTCGCTCCATGCTTATCGTTAATTCAACAAAGACGCGGGTCGCAGACTTGTGCAGAGGTTCCTTAGCGGGTTTCAAACCGCAAGGCGATTCGCACATGCGATTGGGATTCCTGGGTCACCCCGCATATGAAGGGAAGTGCTTCGATCGGAACTGACCGCAGCGCGCCGATTGCGGCAATGGAAGCGGTCCTTCCAGATCGATGTAACGTCAGCTATGAAACCGGTGCGGATCGAAAGTGCTGTTGAAATAACTGCGGAGCCGTTGCGGCGGTGAACGGCGAGCCTGGGGCGAGAATCTTCCGGCCCTGGAAGCCAGGCAAATCAGCCTTCAGACATCGCGTGATCGGATTTGATGTCGACGCCGCTCCACGCCTTCATCTGCGTCCATGGTTGCGCCGGCGCGCTCCAGAACTCATCCGTCGCCGGCAGCCCGAGTGGCAGCCATGCGGTCGCGCACAGGTACACGCTCCCCGTCGAGATGTAGTCTTCTCCCATCGAGGGCTGATGTCCGACGAATCCAATCGTGAGCCAGCCCTTGTCGTCAAACGTGCCCTTTGCTTGTGCCATGCGCGTCATCACGGCCGTTAGGGCAGTGCGTACCTGAGCGGGCTGCACTCCCTCAGGAAGATCTCTGCGCCACGCCATCTCAGCCAGAAGTTGAAACGCTCCAAATCTGTAGCTGATGGAGCGGCCAATCGCCGGATAGGTTCCCTCGGGACTGATGAGGCGCTCCTGGATTGCGGCGTAGCGCCGCGCGCGATTCACAATCGGTTTCCGCAGCATGGCCCAGCGCCTGGTCTCGGTTTCCACTGCATCCAGAATGTTCAACATCATCGGCTGAATCACAAAGCTGTTGTAGTAGTCCCAGTGGAACTCGGGACCGTCGCCGTACATCCCGTCGCCCCTGTGCCACTCCTGGTGTTGGCGCAGCGCGTAGTCAATGCGCATCGTGTCCCAATCTTCGCCACATTTGCAGAACATGGCTTCGATGATCGCGGAGAAGAGCAGCCAGTTATTAAAGCCCGGCTGCACCTTGCGCGTTTCTACCAGGCAGCGGATCAGGTTCTGCTTTGTGGTGGAGTCGAGCTTTGCCCAGAGTTCAATCGGCGCGCGCACAACCGCCGGCGCAAGGAATGCCGCGTCCACCACAGATTGGTGGTTGTTGCCAAAATTCAATGCGTCAGGAGATTTTGCATCGCAGCCGTATTGGATGGCCAGCCGCGCCCACTCGCGATAGCGCTTGCGCAGCGCCTCTTCTGCGGGATCGTCCCCCGGCTCTGCCTCAAGCCACGGAGCCAGCCCGCATAACAGGCGTCCGACTGCCTCAAGATGTGTGGACTGCGCGCGAGCCTCTTCCTGTCCCTTGACGCATTCCACCGGCATGGTGGCGCGAAGCTTCTGCTGGCTGATGGCTTCGAGCACCGGTTGCGAAACTCGTTCCAGAATTTCCAGCCACTTCTGCCGGTCGCTCTTTGTCGATTCCGGCTTCGCGGCTTGTGCTTGAGCCTTCCCAATCATGGGCCCCGTCAGTAGCGGCGCTGAAGCAAGCAGTGTGCTTTTCAGAAATGTGCGTCTTGTTGCATTGCCCAGGTTTTGCATCTGCGTCAGTCCTTCCGGTCTCTTCAAGCCAGCAAACATTCTAGCGCGGTCAATCAGGCACTGAGAGCTCCTGAACAAGCCGTGCTGCTTTTGCTCAAAGCCTTCGATAACCT
>PLST01000417.1:1795-8956 GCA_003164255.1 Acidobacteriaceae bacterium
GTATGCCGCGCGGCCATCGAAGGCCGCGATCTGTTGCTTGTGATGCCGACCGGGGCAGGGAAGAGCCTCTGCTACCAATTGCCGGCCATTGCGCGTGGCGGCACGGCGCTGGTGATTTCGCCGCTGATCGCTCTCATGGAAGACCAGGCCGCCAAGATGAGTGCGCTCGGTTTACGGGTTGCGCGCATTCACTCCGGCCTGGATCGCAGCGTCGCGCGCCAGGCTTGCGCCGACTACTTAAGTGAAAGCTTGCAGTTCCTGTTCGTCGCGCCTGAGCGGTTGCGCGTTCCAGGATTTGCAGAGATGCTCGCCAAACGCAGGCTGTCGCTCATTGCCATTGACGAGGCGCATTGCATCTCGCAATGGGGTCATGACTTCAGGCCGGACTATCGCATGTTGGGCCAGTATCTCCCCGCGCTCCGCAGCGGCGATGAGGCCACGCCCGTGATCGCTCTCACCGCAACAGCCACTCCGTCGGTGCAGGCTGACATTCTTTCGCAGCTCGGCATGATCAAGCCCATCAAATTCATTCATGGATTCAGGCGTGACAATCTCGCCATTGAGGTTGTCGAGTTGCCTGTGCCGGAGCGGGCGGAAACGATTGCGAAGTTGCTTGCGGATCCGCGACGCCGTCCTGCGATTGTCTACGCGGTTTCGCGCAAGCAGGCTGAGTCGCTCGCTGAAGGCCTATCCGGTCCATCGAGCAAAACTAAAGCGAGCGGAGGCATTGCCGCCGCAGCGTACCATGCGGGACTCGATGCGGAGACGCGCGAGCGCGTGCAGACTGCCTTTCAGGCCGGCACATTGGACGTGGTGGTAGCCACCATCGCATTCGGAATGGGAATCGACAAGGCCGACATTCGCACCGTCATTCATGCCGGGCTCCCCGGCACTCTCGAAGGCTATTACCAGGAGATCGGCCGCGCTGGGCGTGACGGCTCGCCAAGCCGAACCTACCTCATGCACTCCTACGCCGACCAGCGGACGCATGGGTTCTTTCTCAATCGCGACTATCCGCCGGTTGAACATCTGAACCAGGTATTTCGGGTNNGTCACTCGCGGCGGCGCGGGCTGGAAGAAGACCTACGCGATTCAGGCGCAGTTCCGCGCAGAGCAGTTTGAGAAGGTGGTGCAGTTCACCGTGTCGTCTGAGTGCCGCATGGCCGCGCTGGTTCGGCACTTCGGCGACATTGACGATGCTTCAACGCGCTGCGGCGTGTGCGATGTGTGCGACCCGGCAGGGGCGGAACTGCGCCAATTTCGTCGAGCCTCTTCAGCTGAGCGGGCCATGGTCCAGCGGATCATCGAAGAGTTGCGGCCCGTCGACTACCGGGCAACAGGAACGCTGCAGCGCAGCCTTGAAGTCACAAGCAGAGACGCGTTCGACGGTCTGCTCGATGCCATGACGCGCTTGGGCCTCATCGAAATTGAGGAGGCTGAATTTGAGAAGGAAGGCGAAGTGATTCGCTTCCGCAAAGTTCGCCTCACGGACGTGGGGCTTGCTGTAAGGCCAATGACGCCGCTCGCGTTGCTGATCAGTGACGGTATTGTCGAATCGTTCATTGGGAGCGGCCTGTCGCCCAGTCAGCGCGCCGCGAAAACGTCAAAGAAAAAACCGGCTGGAAAAGCCGCTTCAAAAGCGACAGCGCCCGCGGAGTTAAGCATTGAAGGCGAGGCTTTGGCCACGAGGCTGAAGCAGTGGCGGGCCGCAGAGGCGAAAAGGCTCCAGGTTCCGGTATTCGTTGTGATGCACGACCGCACGCTCATCGCACTGGCTGCCGCCCGTCCGCGCAACCCGCGCGAATTGCTTGAAATTGACGGCATCGGGCCCACAAAAGTGGAACGCTTTGGAGAACAGCTTCTGCAACTGTGCGGTGAACGCTGACCTGGAGCCGAAAAGCATCAAGAAAATAAACGGGAGCGATCGAAGCTCGCTCCCGTTCCTTCCATACTGGCAGCGCTTGTCTGTCGATTGAAAAATCTCTCAACCCGGTCGGACAAAAGCGAACCCCCGGCATCGAGCCGAGGGTGCTTTGTCTCAGGCTGGCGATGCTCGTCAGGCAACGCGCTCGATGACTACAGATTCCAGCACGACAGGCTTGTGCGGCTTGTCTTGGCCGTTGCGCGGAACCAGCGAAATCTTGTTGACAATCTCCATACCCTCGACCACTTCGCCAAAGATGGTGTGGTTGCCGGTGAGCCAGATGGTTGGGGCGACGGTGATGAAGAACTGGCAGCCGTTGGTGCCGGGGCCGCTATTGGCCATGGCCAGCTTGCCGGGTTTGTCGAATTTGTGCGGCGAGCCCTTGGTCTCGTCCTGGAAACGGTAGCCGGGGCCACCCATGCCGGTTCCGGTCGGGTCGCCGCCCTGGATCATGAAGTCGGGAATCACGCGGTGGAAGATCGTGCCGTCGAACAGCTTGTCAGTTGACTTGGCCCGCGTGGTGGGATGAACCCATTCCTTGGCGCCTTCGGCCAGCTCGATAAAGTTCTTCACGGTGATGGGCGCGTCCGCTTCAAACAGGCGGACGGTAATCTTGCCTTCAGTGGTGGTGAAGACGGCGTAGGTTCCTGCTGCAAGTGCCATTTGAACTCCTGGTTTTTCGGATTCCCGGGTCTGAAAGTTGAGAGCTGGGAATCCGTTTTGTGAGATTAAGGTTGGGGCGCGGCGGGTGGCTTAAGAGCGGGCGCTGGGTTGGGGGCGGGCGGCAATGGCTGGCCTTCGCGGACGATCGTCACCTTGTCCAGGGTCACCGGCGTCAGTGGCTTGTCGTCGCTGTCGCGCGGCACGCGGGCGATGGCCTTGACGACATCCACGCTGGCATCGTCGCACTGGCCAAAGAGCGTGTAATGGCCGTTGAGCGTGTCGTAGGCCTGCTCGGTGACAAAGAACTGGCTTCCGTTGGTGTTGGGGCCGGAATTGGCCATCGCCAATCGGCCCGGCCGGTCGAAGGTCAGGTTCGGATCGACCTCATCGTCAAAGGCGTAGCCCGGATCGCCAGTGCCCGTACCCACAGGGTCGCCACCCTGGATCATGAACTCCGGAATCACGCGGTGAAAGGTCGTGTGATTGTAGAGCGGTTTGTGATGCTGTACCTTGTGCGTGCCCGGGTCGGTCCAGTCCTTGGCGCCTTCAGCCAGCGCGATAAAGTTGGCCACCGCCAAAGGCGCCTGCTTCTGGTAGAACTGGCAGGTTATGCGGCCCATGGAGGTATCCATCACGACGGTGGGGCCGTTGGGAACAATCGTCACGGCGATGTTGGCAGTGGGCGCATCCGGAAGATCCGCCGGAGCCGGCGTGGACTGCTGGCCAGTTGCGTTGAATGGCGCTGCAGCCAGACTCGCCAGCACAAGAGAGGGGATGAGGTGTGACAGCTTAAATTTCATACCGAACTTGAGGGTAAATCAAGGGGCGGGGGGGCTGCCAATGCCTGTATCTTAGTTCAATGAACATTTCTTCCCTTCCAACCATACCTCGGGGCAAAGCGCTCATCATTTGCGCCCTTTTTTGCCTGGCACTTTCGACGCCGCAGAGGTTTGCGGCTCAGGCTGATAAACCGGCTGCGGGCACTAACAATTCGGCCGCGGGCGCTGACAAGTCCGCCGCTGCCGACAAGGCTGCCGCCCCCGATAAAGATGCTCTGCCGCCGCTTCCTGCCGAGGTACACGCGTCGCAGTCCATCCAGATGGACGGCAAGACGCTGAAGTACACCGTCACGGTGGGCGCGTTGCCGGTCCGCGACAAGGATGGCAAAGTCGCAGGAAATGTTGTGGTCACGTCGTATACCGCTGACGGCGACAATCGGCCGGTTACCTTTGCCTTCAATGGCGGACCTGGCGCATCAAGCGTTTATCTGAATTTTGGAGCCATCGGTCCCAAGCACATTGACGCAGGCAATGAAGGCGACAGCCCATCCGATCCAACCGTGCTCAAGGACAATCCGGGAACCTGGCTCGACTTTACTGACCTTGTCTTCATCGACCCGATCGGCACCGGATTCAGCCGCGCCACAGTGCCTGAAGACCAGGCAAAAAAGCTCTTCTACAGTCCCACGCCCGACGTCGAGTATCTTTCGCGCGTGGTGTACGACTGGCTGGTCAAGAATAACCGGCTGGCCTCACGCAAATACCTGGTCGGGGAAAGCTACGGAGGGTATCGCGGTCCGCGCATTACGTATTATCTGCAATCGCAACTGGGTGTGGCTCTGAACGGCGTGGTGCTGGTGTCGCCGTACTTGAATCCGACCATCGAGACCAACGGTCTCCTGTCGCCGATTCCATGGATGATGACGCTGCCTCCCATCACGGCCGCTCATCTTGAGCGCGAGAAGAAGCTCACTCCTGAAGCGATGGCCAACGTGATCGCTTACACCGAAGGCGAGTACGCCACCACGCTGATCAGAGGTCGCGCCGATCAGGCCGCAACACAGAAGATGATTTCCCATG
The DNA here is from genome assembly GCA_003164255.1 of Acidobacteriaceae bacterium. GTDB lineage: Bacteria > Acidobacteriota > Terriglobia > Terriglobales > Acidobacteriaceae > Telmatobacter. The sequence goes on from PLST01000417.1 coordinate 6,242, forward strand.
TCACCGAGCTCACCGGGCTCGATCCTCAGTTCGTCAAGTATTCAGGCGGCCGTCTTGAGACTGGCGCTTATCTGCGCGAGGTCTTTCGCGAAGAAGGCAAGCTCGGCTCGGTATACGACTCCAACGTCACCTCGTTCGATCCGTTTCCCTTCGCGCCCGAGCAGCAAGCGAACGATCCCATACTCGCCAGCATTGTGGCTCCCATGACAACGGCGATGGTGGATTTTGTTACCCGCACGGTTGGGTGGAAGGTGGATGCGCGCTACAACGCGCTTTCCTACGATGTGAACCGCCTGTGGGATCGCGGCAACGAGGATATGCGCACCGGTGCTGTGCCTGACCTGCGCCAGGCCGTGGCTGCCGACCCCAAGATGCGCGTGCTGATTGTGCACGGCTGGAATGATCTGTCCTGTCCCTTCATGGGATCGATTCTCACCGTGGATCAGATGCCGGTGATGGGTGACCCCACGCGCGTGGCCGTGCACGAGTATCCGGGAGGACACATGTTCTATTCGCGCGAATCAAGCCGCATGGATCTGCGCAAGGATGTGATGGAGATGTATGGGAAGCACTGAAAGACAGGGATTAGGGATTAGAAAACCGCTGAGGTTGAGTTCATGCTTTCCCAGGTGCCCAAAGGCGAGGCACGTGGGGCACCCGGCTCAATCTCCAGTCCCCAAGTGCGAGGGACCGGGGCACCCGCCATATTCAGCGCATACGATCCCACCCTAGGGACAAAGACAAGAACGTCGCGAGGTTGGGCACCCGGCTACACCAGTCGGAGGAAGCGTGCCGGCGCTAGTTGGGCGCCGGGGAAGACTGTCTCCATGTTGGTGGCGCCTAGTGTCTGGCTGACGACTTCGCCGAGGACGTTACGGAAATCGGTGGTGAGGACGAGGTCGCGGCCTTCATTGAGCTGGTCGTTGTCGAGGCCGGGCCAACGTCCATACACCTTTCCGCCTTTCACATCGCCGCCCAGCACAAACATGGCATTCGCATGCCCATGGTCGGTGCCGCCGGTGCCGTTTTCGCGCGCCGTGCGCCCAAACTCCGACATCGTCACCAGCGTCACGTTGCCCGCATCGTCGCCCAGATCGCGCCAGAAGGCGGCAATCGACGCGGAGAAATCGCCAAGGCGATTCGCAAGCTGCCCGTTCACGCTGCCCTGGTTCACGTGCGTGTCCCATCCGCTTACATCGGTGAAGGCCACCTCAACGCCAAGATCGGCCTTCAGCAATTGGGCAATCTGCTTCATGTTGTTGCCGAACTCTGTGCCGGGATAGTTCGCGGCCGGGTTGGGCGTGTATTGCGCGGGATTGGCTGCGCGCAGCATCTTTACTGCGTCAAATGTCTCGTCTCCGGCGGCGTGGAGGATGTGGTCCCCACTGTCGGCATACATCGCTTCAAATGCGCTTGCCGCCGGCGACAAGGCCGGTCCGCGGCCCGCCACCGTGAATCCGTTCACGTTGCTCAGCGCGATCGCCGGAATCTTACCGGCTAACGTGCGCGGCACATCGTTGCCCAGGGCAAGCGCGCGGAACGCTGTGTGCTGCTCGCAGGTGCCCACGCAACGCTTGCGTAGATCTTCCGCCTGCAATGCCCGATTCAGCCAGCCGTCCTGCGTGCTCTTTACGCCGGGCGTTCCCGATTCCATGTAGTCCTGCGCGTCGAAATGCGAGCGCGTTGTATCAGGAGATCCGGCCGCATGCACAATCGCGAGATGTCCCTGGTCGTAGAGGGGCTTGAACGGCGCAAGGGAGGGATGCAGTCCGAAGAAGCCATCGAGATCGAGTACCTGGTTCTGCGGAATGGCGATGCTCGGCCGCATCGAGTAATAGTTCTTCTCTTTGTAAGGCACAACGATGTTCAATCCATCGGCGGCGCCGCGCTGGAAGACGACCACAAGACGGCGGCCAGGATGATTCGCAGTTTCGGCCATCACGGAGCGGACCATGAAACTGGGAATTGCAGCCGTTCCCGCCACGGCAAGCGCGCCTTTGTGGAGGAAGAATCTCCGGTTCATCTGCATGTGTGCCTCCTGGGGCCTAGCGCCGTTGAAACTCTGGAGAGCCAATCAGCAATCCTGCGAGCACTTCGTCTTGCCGTTCCACAACATTGGCTGTGCGGTTCTGCTTTCGTGCAGCCGCTACGGGTTTCATGGGTCCGGGGTCCTGCGTGTATTGCACCTGGAACTGCNNCGTAACTCTTCCTGTTCGGGAGTTGGCTCCGGATCCGCTCCGTTGTTCGCCAAGTCTGGCAGAGGGGTCCAGTTCACAGTTACTCCTGGCAGCCGGTTGGCCGCCAGCGACAGCGAGAAATTCATGCGGTCCACCAGCGCTCCCGTGCTCACCCACGTTGACTCTTGCCAGTTGTAGCCGGTCGGCGGAATCGCGCCGTACACCGGCATCCCCATCTGCCGCAGCTGGTTAGCCAGCGGCTGATAGTTGTCGATCTCCGCATTGCTGGCGCGCGCTGCTGAAACCACGTATTCGATCGGCGTCTTGACCTTCGCGCGGTAGGCATCCGTTGACCAGAACTCGGGCGAGCGGAACAGCGTCCGAAGCACTGAGGAAATATCGCCGCCGCTGGAGAGATACGACTTTGCCAATCGGTCCACCAGTGCTTGCGGGGGATCGTCGGAAACAAAACGCATGGCCAGCTTGCGGCTGATGAACTGCGCGGTCGCGGGCCTTGTGGCCAGCATGTGCAGCAGCT
>PLST01000417.1:8963-9997 GCA_003164255.1 Acidobacteriaceae bacterium
GTCAGCACGCGCGCCACTTCGGTTACGTCGGCCTGTGTGTAGCCGCCATTCACTCCCAGCGTGTGCAACTCCATCAGCTCGCGCGCGTAATTCTCGTTCAGTCCCTCGCGCACGTTCTTCTTGTTGGGCTGCCGCGATGCCGCCATTTGAGCTCGTTCCGCCGCCAGCGAGTGAGGGCCGAGGCTCTCTGCATTGTCAAGGTACACAAGCATNNTAGCTCACCAGGTAATAAGGCATCTGCTCGTTCTTGCGCAGATACACGTTGAAGTGATTCAGCCAGAAATCCGTCATCACTTCCTGGAGCTGTGCCGGAGAGTAAACGTCGCGCGTGAGCCGCGCGGCGATCAGCTCTTCACCGACTACGCGCTCCGGGCTTTCAAGCGCCGCTACGGTCAGCTTGAGTTCGGGGCTTAGGCCGGCGTTGAGGGCGACGCGCTCGACGGGGCGCAGCCCGTGGATGAAGGATTCAAATTGCTCGGGCTGCATGGCCACCAGGCGCGCCACGCGCTGTTGCGGCTCCAGCGCCAGGATGTTGGTAATGGCTGCGTGGTCGTACTCCGGTTGAGCGGAGCTGGCTGCAGAGTTCATGTCGGGCTGGGCGGCGCTCATGGCGGGTGCAGCCATCGGGTTCGCATTGTCGGAGGTGGACGGCGACAGCATTCCGGGAGCCTGATCGGTGGACCTTGCGCCTGCGGGTGGAACTGTCACGTACGTGCCGTCTGAGGCCAGCACTTTGTTGGCTTGCCCCGAGGGCTGCTGCTGGGCCGCTGCCGCTTGCTGTTGGCCTGAGACTGGCGCCTGTTGCTGGCCTGCGCCGACAGCCTGTTGTTGGGTCTTGTTTTCCTTGCGCTCTTGCAGGCGGTAGATCTGGTTTTCGTAGATCGCGTGCAGCGTGCCGTTCTGAGGAACTGCGCCCTTGCCATTCATGGCCTGGCGTATTTCGCCGTTCGAGGGCAGCCGGTACAAAAGGTCTTCGGTGTTCCACTGCATGGCAGGGAACTGGGCAAGCCGCGCGTTCAGGTCGGTCTCGTCAA
>PLST01000419.1:0-1043 GCA_003164255.1 Acidobacteriaceae bacterium
TGGTGGAAAGAGCATCGAGCTTTGTTGATTCACTCGGGAGGCGATTCGCGCCGGTTGCCCCAGTACTCACCGATTGGCAAACTGTTTGGCGTATTGCCCTCGCGCACACGGCCGCGAGGTACCACGACGGTGTTTGACGAGACGATGACGTTGTCCGCCGCCTGGGCGGAAGGAGTTTCTAGCGGCCTCCTTGTGGCGTCAGGCGATGTGGTTTTGAGGTTTGACGCGAGCGGCGTGGATTGGAATCGGCCGGGCGTGACTGGCGTGGCGATGCGGCTCAGTGCCGAGACCGGCAGTCATCACGGCGTGTATGTGGTGGGAGAAGGCGACCGGGTTTATACGTTTCTGCAGAAGCCTGCGTTGCAGGAGATGAAAGCGGCCGGTGGAGTGTTTGACGATGGCCGGGTTGCGGTCGACATCGGGTTGTTACGCTTTGACGCCGACTTGACCGATGCGCTGACGACGCTTGCAGGCTACAAAGATCTGCCCGCCGTGGATCTCTACGATCAGATTACGCGCGGCTTGACGGGCCAATGGACGCCGGAGAAAAACGCTGGCGCATTCTGGTGGGAGTTGGCCCGGATGCTTCGCTCTACTGGGCGACTGGCCGCTTTTCACTGCGCGGTGGTGGAGGGCGAGTTCATTCACGCGGGGACGACGCGATCGTTCCGCAGCCTGGCGTCCGTTTCTGGAGGAGTGCTGGACAGCGTGATCGGCGAGGGATCGAAAGTGGGCCACGAGGCGGTGATCCTGGAGTGCGATGTGGACGTGCCCGTGTTCGCCAGCCGGGGCGCCATCCTTCACGGACTCACCGGATTGAGCGGGGCCGTTGAGGTTCCCGAGGATACCGTGGTTCACCAGTTGCCGGTGGAGTTGCCCGAGGGCCGTGGCTGGGTGACGCGCGCTTATGGTGTCGAAGACGACTCAAAGCAGCCGTTCGCCAATGCTACCTGGTTCAACCGTCCCATCCTGGAAACCTTCGAGAGGCTGGGGATCAAGGTTGACGACGTCTGGAAGCTGGACCGGAATCCAGACCAGGAGCC
>PLST01000419.1:1169-3900 GCA_003164255.1 Acidobacteriaceae bacterium
GGAACCCACGAGAACTTTACGCTGGCTGCCAGCTACCTGATGCAAGCCGCGCGACTCCTATCGCGAGCTGGATTGGAACCTGAGGCAACAGCTTCGGAACAGGGCGCATTTGCCTGTATCCAGGAAGCGGTTCGCGCCGGCGTGACTGGTGAAACAGAAGCGGCCTCATCCCCTTGGATCTTCGAGCGCGTGCGGGTGTCGGCGCCGCCGCGCATCGATCTTGGCGGTGGCTGGTCCGACACGCCACCATTCTGTTTCGATTGGGGTGGCACGGTTTTGAACTGCGCGCTTGAAATCGACGGACGATATCCAATAGAGACTGAGATCAGACGCATTGACGAGCCTGTGATTCGCTGCTATGCCGACACCGGCGAGGCGATGGCCGAATACTGGACTCGCGAGGAATTGCTTGAGGCCTGCGAACCGGGATCGGTGTTCTCAATTCCTCGCGCAGCTTTGCAATTGCACGGACTACCGGCGAGGGATAGGGCTCTCGACGTGACCCTGACCGAGTTGGGGGGTGGCCTTGAGATCCGTTGCCGTGTTCAGCTACCGATCGGTTCGGGGCTGGGCACGAGCAGCATTCTTGCGGCAACAGTGGTCAAGGCGCTGGCGGTAATGTCAGGACGCACGCTCGGAGATCATGCGCTTTCTGAAGCCGTGATGCAGCTTGAGCAGTTGATGACGACCGGAGGCGGTTGGCAGGACCAGGCGGGCGGCATCTTTCCAGGCGCTAAACTTCTCATCACCGGGCCGGGATCACGACAACGGATTCGGGTTCAGCCTGTGGGTTGGAGCCCTGAGCGGCAAGCGGAATTCAGCCAACTGCTCGTGCTCTACAACACCGGCATTCAACGAATGGCGAAGGACCTGTTGCGGCAGGTAGTCTCACGCTACCTGGCTCGTGAAACGGCGACCATTCAAGTGCTGCACAGCATCAAGACGCTGGCCGTGGAGATGTCCTACGCCATGGTTGAAGGCGACTGGAAACACCTGGGCGGCCTGCTGGATCGCCATTGGCAGTTGAACCAGGTACTCGATCCGCATACAGCCAATGCGCCCATCAACGCGATTCTGAATCGCGCCCGACCTTTTGTCCACGGGGCAAAGTTGGCTGGCGCCGGAGGCGGCGGATTTCTGATGCTGCTTGCCCGCGATGAGCAAGCAGCGGCCGCGTTGCAGAAAACACTCATGCTGGATGCGCCGGCAAGCAGTGGAATGGTGAACTACCGCATCGCTGAGGAAGGAATGAGGATTGAGGTTGGTGAAGAAGTTGCTGTAAGCCCGGCCGGCAAATATGCAGGCAGGGAAGTGGACGGCCAGGCGCGATAATACCAGAACGCGCGTTAGCGCCAGCGGACTTCGGACGGCGGGTCAGAAGCATTTGAAAAGATCCTGTGAGAAACCAAGCGAAGATTCAACGGGCAGCGAATGCCAGGAGCGCGAGTGACCGAGGCGCAGCAGTGATGCATTGGAGAATGAACCTGGATAAATCAATAGCTATGAAGGCCACGATCCTGCTGGCGATGTTCCTTGCTGCAGTGGGGCGGATGGCTGCGGGCCCGCTGCGGGTGGACCAGCCAGCGGCGGCGGCGGCTCAAAGTCAGACAACGGTCCCTTTGAGCGACGAAGACTTCAACTGTAACGAAAAAGTGGCGGGCTCCGCGTACATTCCGGTGGATAGCTGGATTTATCCCGAGGTCCTGCGCCTCTACTCGCTGGGATATGTGCCGACCGCCTTTTTGGATCTGCGCCCATGGACGCGCGCAAGTCTGAGCAACATGCTGGAGGACACCGAAGAGCGGCTCGAGGATTCAGAAGGGGAGCCGGGCGAGAACGAAGCGGAAGGGATCTTTGACTCTCTCAAGCGCGAGTTGCGTGAGGAGACGGACGATCCGTGCAAGATAAGGCACGGCAGCGTTCACATCGATTCAACGTATAGCGTCCTTCGCGGCATCAGCGGTACGCCGTTGCGTGACAGCTTTCATCTTGGTTCGACGATTGTGAACGACTATGGCCGTCCTTTCGCAACGGGAGTGAACAACTACACCGGCGCCAGCGGCTATGCATCGGCAGGCCGGTTCCAGATTTATGTGCGCGGAGAGTTTCAGGGCGCTCCGTCGACAGCGGGCTACTCAGCTGCGCTCGCCAGTCAGCTTGCGGCAGACGACCTGACAACAGATTATTTCAGCCCGAGTTGCTGGTTGAACAATACAGGCTGCGTTCCGATGCCGACCAGCGAGTTGGCGACGATACCCCAAGGGCCGATTCCTACCGCAGCCCGCGGGCGTGTGCTGGAGGCCTATGTCTCCGCGCAGTATTTGAATCACGTGATCTCGTTCGGAAAACAGGATTTCTGGCAGAGCCCCGCCGTTGGCGGCGCGATGTCGTACTCGAACAACGCAGAGAATATTTACTCGTTCCGGATCAATCGCATCGAGCCGCTGACCATCCCTCTTTTCTCACAGATTCTCGGTCCCATACGCTACGAATTCATGGTTGGGTCGCTGAAGGGACACAGCTATCCAAGAGACCCCTGGGTGCATGCTGAAAAAATCAGCATCAAGCCGACGGAAAACATTGAGTTCGGATTCGAACGTACGGTGATATGGGGCGGCGTGGATCACGAGCCGATCACGGTGAAGAGCTTTCTGCGGAGTTTCTTCAGCGTCAGCGCACCCACGGCTGCCGTGAAAGCAAGTTCTCAGGATCCGGGCGCCCGCTTTGCAGC
>PLST01000419.1:3932-4102 GCA_003164255.1 Acidobacteriaceae bacterium
ACCGATCCCCCCGTTACAACCAGCAGCGGCGGCTACTTCATGTATTGGGAGGCGCTCCAGCGCCAGGGCTATACGAACAATGGTCAAATGTTTGGTGATTGGATCGGGCGCGAGGGCAAGGGCGGCCAGGGTTGGATTACCTATCATCTGAGTGGTAATGAATTAGTGCA
>PLST01000419.1:4133-4579 GCA_003164255.1 Acidobacteriaceae bacterium
GCTCCCATCTATCTTCCCGGCCAGCAGAACGTAACAACGACAACCGTGCAGGTAACTTGGTTTCCCGGCCGGAAGGTGAGTTTCTAACCTCCCGCTCGGTCAGAGTTAGAAGGCTTTAAAAATCTCTTGCTTCGGTGAGCGATTGCNNGTGGCTGGCCCGATTATTCCGGCGGTGCACTTGGGCGATTCCATTTCCACTTGCCGCCGGTTGCGATCAGGCAGGCAGTGGAAAGGCCGAAAAGCGGCGCAATGATGTTAAAAATCGGACGGTTGACCGTACCCCCCAGCTCGGCGTAACCGGTAAGTCCAAAGGCAAATAAACCGGTGACCACGGTCGCCATCACCCACTGTCGGGGAAACCGGTTGAAGCGCCATACGCCCAGTGGCAGCAGCCAGAAGAACGGATACATGAATCGATGGTCCATGACAGACTCAAGAAGGTTCCC
>PLST01000419.1:4640-5162 GCA_003164255.1 Acidobacteriaceae bacterium
AGTGGAAGCGGCCACCATCGATTCGAATACAGCAACAGTGCAACAGCCATCAGGAGACAGGCTTCTGACGCATCCACATAACCCGAGAGCCAGAGATCGGGAACTGCATAGTCGAGCAGGACGAGAGTGCAGCCGAGCAGAGCGAGCGGCAGATCGCGCAGGATGCGATAACCCATGATCAGCATCAAAAAAGAAAAGGTCGCGCAGAACAGGGAATTGGAGATGAGCATCCCGAAACACACGGGATCCCAGGTTGCTACTCTGCCCCGCGCCAGCCAGTAGAAAGGCTTTGCGATCGACGGTACCAGAAGCCGGTAACAGAAGGGGATACTATCCGCCACTGTTTCTCCGGCAGTCATGCTGTAATACACGCCTTCGTCCCTGCCCAATTGTCTGGGGTCGAAGCGGTTGAGAGTGGAGTAGCCGAGCGCCAGAGAAAACGAAAAGAATAACAGCCACAGAACAACGCACCTGGCCACACCAAGCCGCTCGGGGGCTCGTGTATAGCTGTCCTCGGTTTCA
>PLST01000279.1 GCA_003164255.1 Acidobacteriaceae bacterium
CAGCACGACGCCATCGACTACGTGCGCGCCAACCCCAGTGTGCGCTGGCAGGCAACCAACCTGAGCGGCCTCGAATTTGTTGGCGTTGAATCGACGTTCACTTGGATTCCGTCGAAAGCGCAATCGGTGCGGGTATCGTGGACCGCATTGCATGGTGCGCAGAACGCTCTCCATGGACTGCAGTCGGAGTACGTGTTCAATTACCCGGTCGAGAACATTCACGCTGCGTGGAGTGTTGCGCTGGGGCACGCCTTTGCGATGACGAACGCAGTGCAACTTGCGGAGCGCTACCAGCAGACGGTGTACCCGGTGTGGAACTCTGAGTTCACGCACGACTCGGGGAAGATTCGCCCTTATCTGCGTCTGACCAACCTGTCGAACACCGGCTACCAGGAGATTACGGGCGTGAACATGCCGGGCCGGACGATCATGGGCGGATTCGCGATCCAGCTTGGGCGCTAACGCGATTCCCGCAGTTTCGGTTTTCCTTGACTTCGTGGTGAGCATTTGCTAACCTCTCTTAAGCAGAGGTTCCCATGTTTACCCCACCTTATATCTCAGCGGGTGACGCTCCCGCGAAGAAACAAATCCTGATCTCGGCACTCAAGTTGTTTGTGAGCCGAGGACTTTGTGAAACGACGGTTCGGGACATTGCGGCGGACGCAGGCTACACCAACCCCGCGCTCTTTAAACACTTCGATAGCAAAGAGGCTTTGGCGCTCTATCTTTTTGAATGCTGTTACTTGTCTTTGTTTCAAACGGCTTCGCAGGCATTGGCCGCCCATAAATCGTTTGAGAACAAGCAGCGTGCAGTCATTGCCGCCTTCGTCCACGCACTCCACCAGGACCGAGCCGCAGTTTTGTTCGCTCAGGAAAACCTTCGTCATTTTTGGCCAAGCGTCAATCCGGCAATCCGCAAACATTCCATCCTCGCTGCAATCCGCAAAATGCTCGAGGACGGGCGCCGTGAGGGTGCGGTAACAGCCGAGGTCGACATCGAAATTCTCACCGTCGTCTGGATAGGCGCATTGCAGCAATTCGCGCGGGTTTGGTCTTTTGGCGACTTCCAGAAGGACGAAACCTGCATCACGGCCCAATTGCACAGCGTCCTTCTCCGCGCCGTGAATGCCTAACTTTTTTCATCAGTGAGTTAGCGCATGCTTACCAGAAGTTGATCGATGTTTCTCGAGGAGTGTTTATGGCAAAGATTCATGTAATTCGAACAGGATTCGTCCAGGTGCGCCAGGCCCAGGCTTCTTCAAAGGGCCATGGGATAGCCCGTACCGTCAACATGCTTATCGATAGTGAATGGACGGACTGGTTGCCCATCTACGCATGGGCAATCGAACATCGAGGCCGCGTTGTGCTGGTGGATACCGGTGAGACCTCGCGCGTGCATGAGCTGGGCTATCATCCCGGTTGGCATCCGTTTTACCGTCGCGCCGTTCGCTTCAAGGTTGCACCGGAGGACGAGTTGGGGCCGCAGTTGCGTGCGGCAGGTATTCAAGCAAGGGATGTTAGCGATGTGATCCTGACACATCTGCACACGGATCACGCGGGCGGCCTGAGACATGTTGTGGGCAGCCGAACATGGGTCAATGACTCCGAGCTGAAGCGCGCGCAGGGAATCATGGGCCGCCTGAACGGCTATCTTCCGCACCGCTGGCCGAAATGGTGGCAGCCCAGCGCGCTCCAATTCAAGGACGGCCCTGTCGGCCCCTTTCCGCGGAGCGCGGATGTTACGGGTAGCGGGGAGATCCTCGTCATTCCGACGCCAGGCCATACGCCCGGCCATGTCTCTGTGCTGGTGCAAGGCTCTCCCTCGATATTGCTTGCCGGAGACACGAGTTATACGCAGGACTTGCTTCTTGCCGGAAAGGTAGATGGCGTCAGCCCGGATGAGCAGGTTTCGCGAAAGACTCTGGGGGACATCCGCGAGCTCGCGCGTCAGCGTCCACTTGTCTATCTTCCCTCGCACGACCCCGAATGCGAATCGAGATTGAATGCCAGCCTCACACTTCCGGAGTAACTGGGGTTTTTCACCTTTCCTTGCGCCTTGAACTCTGTTATTTTATTTTCGTACCTCGCGAGTCCGCGTCTTGCAGCCAATCAGCGGACTCTACCTGCTTTCTCCTGCTTCTGAGGGAATGTGGATGGGGGCGCAATCAGAAGCACACCTGGGAAGGGTGTGCCTGCGCCTTGAGATCCGCGCCGCCTCTCCCTCCACTCCACGCAGCAACAACGCATAGGAGAAGAGCCATGAGCAATCCAGCACAACACCACAAAATCAATTACGTTGAGCTTTCAACCACCGACATTGAACAGGCAAAGAAGTTCTACACGTCGGTTTTCGGATGGAGCTTTCAGGACTGGGGACCAGATTACATTGACTCGAGTGCAGAAATTGCAGGTCTCGCAGTGGGCTTCAAGCGCGGTGAAGCGGGGCAGACCCAGCCGAACTACGCGCCCCTGATTGTCTTTTACTCCGCCGACCTCAAAGCCACCGAGGCCGCAATCGTCGCCGCCGGCGGCAGCATCGTCGTTCCCACCTTTGAGTTTCCCGGCGGACGACGCTTCCACTTCTCTGACGGATTGGGGAACATCCTAGGCGTCTGGTCGAAGTAGACGCGGAGATCAGGAACAGCAAATCTGCGCGCCCGTGCTTTTGGTCCTTCCGACGGAAAGCACGGGGCGCAATCGCGCTAATTCACCGAGGGCGGCAGTTGCAGCGGCTTGCGCGGCCCGATCTCTTCGCGCACGAGCGTAAGGCCCAGGATGCAGCGTTCAAAGCCATCGGAGAGCCGCGCAAAGAGGGGGGCTTCCTGCTCGTACTCAAACAGGTTGAACTGGCTGACGATGTAGTAGCTCTCCTTGCCGGCGCGAATCAACTCGCCGAGGCTCGGCTGGTGGCGGCGCATCCTGCGCTTTGAGCCCATCGCTTCCGGGTACATTCCCGCGACAAACAAGGCATAGTCGCCGATGTGCTTGCGCAGGGCGCGCTCGGCATCGAAGGACGGCGCAGAACCGTGCACGGGGTCGGCAGCTTCCATCATCTCAGTGAGCTCTTCAATGGGCCTGCCCACTTGATCCCGCACCTTGTAAAGCTTGTCTGACTCAGAGAACTCGCACAGTAGGTGCGCCACGTACGCGGTGACGTCGGGATCGTTCAGTCCCAGTTTGCCCTCGTAGCTGTTGCGAACCGCCTGCTGGAAGAAGGGTTCAAGTGGATGAGCCTGAGCCTGCATACACGCCTCCCCTGGATTGTTGGCGAACAACCGCTGTGGTTTGGTGGCACCCGCAGCCGCTTATTGCGCAAACATGGGGAAGAGGCTGGGAAGTGCCCGTTCACTTTGCTGTAACACGGAGTGTACCTGAAAAGTCGTGATTGCCAAGTGGGGAGAATGAAGTTAGTTAGCAGTTTGCGGGCTCGATTGCAAAGTGCAAACTCGTGCATAGCCCATAGGAAAAAGGGTAGCCACTGTGGGCTACCCTTTTTGTTGAAGGCTCAGGAGGGGTTAGACTGCTGCGGGCGTCCGCGATTCGAGCGCGGCAAGCCGCGCGGCAAGCAGCGTTTCAAGTTTGACGAGCGCGGCTGAGAAGCCTTCTATGCCTTCCTTCAGCTTGTCAGTGGCCATGCGATCTGCGGCGTGCATTTTGTCGAAGGTGGCCTTGTCCATCGGGATCTTTTCGATCGTCAGTTTCTGCGCGGCGGCGGGATCGAGCTTGCGTGGCAGGTCTGCTTGCGTCGATTCAAGCTCGGCAAGCAGTTGCGGCGAGATGGTGAGCAGGTCGCAGCCGGCGAGCTCGGTGATTTCGCCGATGTTGCGGAAGCTGGCGCCCATGACGACTGTCTTGTAACCAAACTTCTTGAAGTAGTTGTAGACGCGCGTGACCGACTGTACGCCGGGATCGTCCGCGCCCTTGTAATCCTTGCCGGTGTCTTTCTTGTACCAGTCGAGGATGCGGCCGACGAAAGGCGAAATGAGGGTAACGCCCGCATCGGCTGCGGCAATGGCCTGGTGAAGACCGAAGAGCAAGGTCAGGTTACAGTGGATGCCTTCGCGCTCGAGAACCTGGGCGGCCTGGATGCCCTCCCAGGTGGACGCGATCTTGACCAGGATGCGCTCACGGCCGATGCCTGCCGCGTCATACAGTGCGATGATGCTGTGCGCCTGCTTGATGGTGGCATCGGTGTCGTAGGAGAGCCGCGCGTCCACCTCAGTGGAAACGCGCCCGGGAACGATGGCCAGGATCTTTTTGCCGAAGGCGATGGCCAGCCGCTGGAAAGCAAGATTCGCGACTTTCTGCTCGTCCGCGCCTTCGCCCANNTCCACAATGGGCTGATATTGCGGCATCTGCGCCGCGGCGGTAATCAGCGAGGGGTTGGTGGTGGCGTCCTGCGGACGAAACTTCTCCATCGCTTCAATGTCGCCGGTGTCGGCAACCACAACAGTGTATTGGCGCAATTGTTCAAGCAGATTCTTGGGCATTGTTCCTCCTGGGAAGGGGATTCCCGTCCATGCGATCCACGGCAATAGTGTACCGCTTCTTTAGATGCGGCAATGTGAACGCAGTTTCACCGCGCGGCGGATTTCGCATCAAAACGAGTCAGCAGCCACTGCATGAGTGAGGACCCCGAGCCCGGCAATGTGAACCTCAACCTGGTCGCCGGGGGCGAGCGGGCCTACGCCGGACGGAGTTCCGGTAAGGATCAGGTCGCCGGGTTCGAGGGTGATGGCGGCGGAAATATAACTCAGCACCGCGGGAATGGAAAAGATGAAATCGAGGGTCGAACCGGTCTGGCGCAGCTCGCCGTTGATGCGCGTCTCGAGGGTTACGCCAGCCATGGGATTGATCTCGTCACTTACGAGGGGGCCTAGCGGGAGAAACGTGTCAAAACCTTTGGCGCGGGTCCACTGCCCATCCTTCTTTTGCAGATCGCGCGCGCTCACGTCGTCGGCCAGCGTGTAGCCACGGATCACGCCGCGCAAGTCTGCATCCGAGTTCAGCTTGTGGACGCGCTCGCCGATGACGAGGCCCAACTCGCCCTCAAAGTCCACGCGGGACGAGAGTGCAGGCAGAAGCACCGTGCCGCCCGGCGCCAGCAGGCACGACGGCGGTTTGTAAAAGATGAGCGGCTCGACGGGCATGTCGTTGCCGAGCTCCTTCACGTGGTCGCGATAATTGCGGCCAACGCAAATAATCTTCGAGGGCGTAACCGGCGGCAGCAGATGAGCCGCGCTCAAGGGCATGGGCTCAAAGTCAAAGCTCTCTGCGGAGGCCTGGGCCAGCGCCAGGCGGAAGGCAAGGTCTTCCACGGGGGCCGGCGCCGGGCCTGTGATCCAAAATTCGCCGTTACGCTCCGCGACCGTTCCGTAGTGGGTCTGGTTGTTCAGCAGGAATCGGCAATATTTCATGGCGAAAAAACCTCCTTGCTCAGATATTCCGGTCAGGGGTTGGGAACCGTTTCATCCGCGTGGGCGGAGCGAAGGCTCTCATGACCACTCTGATCAACGGCTGAAACCGCATACGTGTAGGTGTGCCCAGCCTCGACCTGCGCGTCGTGAAAGGCGGGCTCAACGAACGGCTGCGCAGGAGAAATGCGCTGCCAGTCGCCCGTTCCCTCGCGCCGATAGATGATGTAGCCTGCGAGGTCGGCCTCTGTATCGGGCTGCCAATTTAAGTCGATTGAGGGAGGGCCCCCGTTTTCACTGGTTAAGGCCACGGCCGCCAGTCCTGCCGGCGCGGCCGGAGGAAACACATCGACAGCATCCACGCGCACCGACTGCGAGAACGCGCCGTCCAGTTCC
>PLST01000627.1 GCA_003164255.1 Acidobacteriaceae bacterium
CACGCGAGCAGCTTCCGGCGACTGTGCAAGTACCTAACTTCGGAACGTGATGCCGATACTGGCGAGCCTCTTTTGCGAGGGGACGTGGTATTGTCGGACAACCTTGCAGGCCTAGACACGGTGGCGGTTCAAATGGAGGGGATTGCATTTTTGAACCCACGCTGCAAGGATGCTCTCTGTCATTATGAACTGGCATGGCCACCGGGAGAACGTCCAACGCAACCGCAATGGACAGATTGTGCGTTGCACACTCTTCGTGAGCTCGGTTACCAGGACCATCAATATATGGTTGTTGCCCATGATGACAAGAAGCACTTTCACATCCNNCCTTCAAGGCGCATACACCTTATCGCAACTGGTTGACGCTTGATGCCGCAATGCGCGTCCTTGAAGCGAAATATGGCTGGACACACACAGCGGGTCCAACTCGATGGGATGAGCAATCGAAGCAGGCAGTACGCGCGTCATATTCGGAACGTAACGCGCTTCGTACTGCGGGACAACANNTGCGTCGAGAAGTTGCTCCGCTTGTACGAACGCTGCTAACTCGCCAGAATGTCTCATGGGAAGCCCTTCATACATTTCTTGCAAAATATCATCTTCGCATTGAGAAGGGGGAATCGGGCGGATATACGGTCCTAGCTGTTGACCACAACATTCGCGTGAAAGCATCCGACGTATTCCGCAACAACTTCTCTGGTAAGAGCAATCGTCAGGCGACAGAAACCGTTCTTGGGCCGTGGACACCGGCCTCGACATCTCTTCAACATTCCGCACCACATCTGGCACAACATGGCGAACGTAATATCGCACAGAGGGAGGAACGTAAGGCGCAACGACGGGCTGACCGTTCAGCTCTGATGAATGATTATAACCAGTATCGTAATCGGCAACGGGAGGTGTGCAAGGCCTTCACAACAGATGGCAGGGAGGGAGCGCAATACCTTCGTGAAGTTTTGCACCAACAGAAGAAAGAGATTCGCGCATCCGCGTTGTCATGGCCAGACAAGAAGGTTCTGCTCTCCCAAGCGGCGGCGCAATCCGTCCTCGAAGTTCGCGCCTTGAAGCTCGCTATTCAACAGCGGCGGCAGGAGGCATTTCCGAAGAACCTCCGCCAATGGGTTGCGGACAAAGCCGCCGATGGCGATGCGCGGGCGGCGGCACAGCTTCGTGGGTGGCGATATGCAGATCAACGCAATCAGCGAAGGCTCGATGCAAGGTTGGAAGCGTACGCGATGCACATCGGGCCACCACCAGATAATGACAGCAGCGTCGATTGGTCCGAANNCTCAACCAGGATAGAGCCGCCGTCCTCTTTGGATTGGAGATGGCTGTTCAGAAATATGGATCGCGCATCGCGTGTACCGGCACCGTGGAGTGGAAGCGGATGGTTACAAAGGTCGCGGCGCAACACGGGGTCGCCGTCCAATTCACGGACGCGGAGATGCAACACGCCCTTCGTTTTCTACAACGTCTGGCAAATCCACGCCAACGCCAGCAGGAAAAAGGCGGCAGGTAGCTCAACTTTGGCCTGCCCTTATTTTTAATCGCAGACGCCATGGACTGCATAACCGCAACATTCGAAATAGATTGGCGGAGATTTCTTCCGATGAAGCGCTAGGTTAATGTTCTTCGTGTATGATCGCATTCCCGACGGGCAGTGGATTCCGGAGGTTCAGGCAATCCGAGTGATGCGCGTCGATAGGGGGCTCTTCATGGAACAGCAGGATTCCAATTCCTCTCGGAAGTCCATACGCGCGGCGCGATATGTGCGGAAGTCAACAGAACATCAGCAGCATTCCACCGAGAATCAGGCAGATGCCATTGTCCGCTACGCGGAACATCATGGCATGGAAATTGTGGCAACATACGCCGATTCCGGCCAGAGTGGTCTCACGCTGCCCGGAAGAGAAGGGCCTCAGGAGCTATGAGTTTTTAGTCCGTGGGGATCAGATTCCACGGACTTGGACCCGAAGTGTTGCGCGCCGACAGGTGGTCTTTTCATGGATCAGCAACATCCCAAACCCGCTCGGAAGCCGATACGCGCCGCGCAATACGTGCGGATGTCAACGGAGCATCAGCAGTATTCCACTGAGAATCAGTCGGATGCCATCGCCCGCTACGCGGAACAGCATGGCATGGAGATTGTGGTAACACACGCCGATTCCGGCAAAAGTGGACTCACGCTGGCCGGAAGAGAAGAACTTCAGAAATTGCTCGAAGAGGCAGAATCTGGACACGCCGACTTCAGCGCCGTACTGGTCTACGACGTTAGCCGCTGGGGCCGGTTTCAAGATGTAGACGAAAGTGCTTACCACGAGTACGTCTGCAGGAGAGCGGGAGTAAATGTTCACTACTGCGCGGAGCAGTTTGAGAACGACGGCAGTCCAATCTCGAACTTGATCAAAAGTGTCAAGCGGACAATGGCCGGGGAATATAGCAGAGAGCTATCAGTAAAGGTTTTTGCCGGACAATGCCGTCTGATTGAGTTGGGATACAGGCAGGGTGGCCCGGCTGGATATGGTTTGCGGCGGCAATTGGTAGCCATGGACGGAACTGCCAAGGAGATACTTTCCCGTGGTCAGCAGAAAAGCATCCAGACAGATCGAGTCATTCTTGTCCCAGGCCCAGCAGATGAACTTCAGGTGGTCAGAGAGATATTCGAAACGTTCACACAAGAGGAACGAACCGAAGTGCAGATTGCAGAATCACTCAATGATCGCGGCCTGCTGACTGACCTTGCGAGGCAATGGACACGCGGCACTGTACATCAGTTGCTGACCAATCCAAAGTACGCCGGCATGAACGTATACAACCGCAAGTCATTCAAGCTGAAGAAAAGGCGCATCGCAAATCCGCCCGGAATGTGGATTCGCAAGGACGCTGCGTTTGAGGCTGTTGTCGCACCAGAACTCTTCAGCCGCGCACAGGAGATCATCCAGGCGCGATCAAAGCACTACACGGATGACGAAATGCTGGATCAATTGCGAAACTTGTTCACACGCTACGGCACTCTGTCAGGCGTTTTGATTGACGAATCGGAAGGAATGCCGTCCAGCAGCGCATATCGGTCTCGATTCAGTTCACTGGCGCGAGCGTACACGCTCGTTGGTTTTACGCCCGAACGAGATTTCGCATTCATTGAGATCAACAGAAAGCTGCGCGAGGCGCACGCCGCGCACTGTGAAACGCTTGTGACAAGGTTGCGTGAGATTGGCGCCTCCGTGCGACAGGACCCAATTACGGAACTATTCATCGTCAATGAGGAATTCTCGCTATCGATGATTATGGCCAAGTGCCAGCCGACCGCGAACGGCAGTATGCGATGGAATCTGCGCTTCGATACGTCACTTCGCCCAGACGTGACAATTGCGGTTCGGCTTGAGGCGGACAATCAATCGGTTCGAGATTACTACATGTTCCCCGGCACCGACCTGTTCACGAAGCGGCTTCGACTGAGCCGGGAGAATGGCATTCTGATCGACCTCTACAGATTCGATGATTTGAAGTTCTTGGAAGGCATGGCCGAGCGCACATGGATTGAGAGGGTAGCATGACCGAAGAACAAATCCAGATGATCGAGATTTCTCAGGTATTCGTTGCCAATCCACGGCCACGTAACCCGGTGACGTTCCAAGCCATAATCGCCAGCATCGACGCCGTCGGACTCAAAAAGCCAATTCTGGTGACCAAACGTGCATCAGCAGGCGGGGGATTTCAGTNNTAGAAGCCTGCGCGGCGTTGGGGAAAACGTCAATTCCCGCAATCATCATAGATGTCACGCGTGAGCAGTTATATCTGATGAGCCTGGTTGAGAATATTGCCCGGAGGCCGCCATCCAACAAAGCCCTGTTGTTCGAGGTTCGCAGTTTGACCGAAAGAGGATACAAAGCCGAGGAGATTTCCCAAAAACTCGGATTGGAGAAAAGCTACGCATACGGAATTGTGCAGCTTCTGAAAAAGGGAGAGGAGGTTCTTCTCCAAGCCGTAGACGACGGGAGAATTCCGCTTCGAATTGCAATCATCATTTCTACTGGGACAAACGAGCAGGTACAAGAAGCTCTGATCGAAGCGTATGAAAAGGGTGACCTTCGAGGAGCAAAGTTGGCGACTGCCCGACGCATCATCGCGATGCGATTGGCAAGGGATCGCGGATCAAGAGAAACAGGCCCAGCCAAGAAAAAGGTCTCGGCTGGAGCATTGATTGCAGAGTATGAGCAGCATGTGCAGCGCCAGCGTTCCGCCGTGGCTCGGTTGAATGCCGTGACTCACAGGTTGATGATCCTTTCCACTGCGATGAAGCGGCTTCTCCAGGACGAGAACTTCGTCACGCTCTTGCGCGCGGAATCAATCCAGGACATTCCAAAGCACCTTGCTGACCGCATAGCATAGGAGGGACTCACCGTGACCTCATCAGCAACAATTGGCTTCGATCTCAAAACCGTACTGCTTCCGATTTCATCCATCACGCCACGAATGGTTCCAACTCAGGAAGTGCGGAAATCAAAGAAGTACAAACAGATAGCCGCATCGATTGCGCACGTAGGAGTGGTAGAACCG
Source organism: Acidobacteriaceae bacterium (assembly GCA_003164255.1). GTDB lineage: Bacteria > Acidobacteriota > Terriglobia > Terriglobales > Acidobacteriaceae > Telmatobacter. The sequence goes on from PLST01000627.1 coordinate 4,561, forward strand.
CTCGTAGTTG
>PLST01000544.1:0-6704 GCA_003164255.1 Acidobacteriaceae bacterium
ACTACAAAAAGCGAGGCATAGTGTACGGACTGAAGGTAGTCCATTGCAGCGTCGGAAGGATGCCAGAGCCTTGGCGCCAACATCGGAAGAAGAAATAGACTGACGGCAAAGATCAACTGCTTGATTCTTCCTAAACTCAAAACTATTGCACACAATAAGGGGAACAAAAGCGAAATGCGCATCTCTTGAACTAGTGACCAGATAGGAGGATTAAGTGTAGCGGTTTGGTAATGTCCTATGAATAATACATGTTGCAAAACCAGGCCCCAGCCTGGTTGAAAATGCCAGGAAACATCCGCCCCATAGCTCCAACCGGCTGGAAGATGCCAAGAAACATGCCCTGAAAGATTTGCTGCGTCGCTAAGAGCGCGCTGAACCATAATGGCAAAGACCAGGGCGACAATGTACGGCATGTAAATACGAAAGACTCTTCGTACTACAAAAACTGAATATTTCTGCGCCCGTGACTTTGTGGCTGGTATGGAAAGCACGAATCCACTGAGAACGAAAAAGAGAATCACCGCTTCAGGGCCTGCGCAAAGCGGCTGTGTAACATAATCAACGGCTCGGCGAAATAGAATCGATGTGCCAGGCAATGCATTGGCAGACCATGCACCTCTAAGATGGTAGAGCACAACGCTTAATGCCGCGAGTCCGCGAACAGAGTCAAGCTCATCAAATCGCTCTGCCGATTCCGAGATCAAGAGAGAATTTCTTTCAAAATGCCGCTTGCAGGTTCTCGCCCTATGAAATCAAGCAAATGATCCAGATGAGCTGTGATGGAAAAGTAAGTCAAGATATCTGGAACCTTTTCGGGCTTGCTCCCCGGCTGTCGTCACCATTTGCCGCGGCTCTGACGGCTGTCACGGTTTGATATTGCATTTCTCCGGTCATCACCAGCCCGCCTGATGAATTCCTGCGACACGCCGCTCAACGTGTAATTGCCTGTTCAATCAAATTCAGAAGATTCGAAACTCCTGCGCTCCAATTGAGCGTTTGCTTATACCGTTCGAATCCCGCCAGCGAGAGGCGGCGGTAACTGTTGGGATCGTCCAACGTTTCTTGAATCACATCCGCGTACGCGCTTCCTGTTGCGGTCATGGGAAGGCAAAATCCTGTCTGCCCGTCCTTCACATAACTTTCAACGCCCCCCGTCCTGGTCGTTACGACTGGAAGCCCAAAAGCAGCCGACTCGCAAAAAACAATCCCCGCTGCCTCAGCACGCGTCGGCATCACAAAAAACGTCGACGTCGCCAGCAATTGCTCGATCCGCCGCTGTCCGTCCGCCGTTCCCTTGCTGATAAAACCAAGTCTTTCTACAAATGGCGCATCCGGCGCATCGCATCCAACCACCTTCAGCACCGCCTTGATTCCTCTTTCGTTCAGCAGCCTGGTTGCCTCAAAAGCAAGTGCTCCACCTTTTCGGCTCCAATCGACGCCAATGAACAAGAGCACGCAGTCCTGCGCCAGTCGCTTTTCGTTCCAACGGACAATCTGCGCCGCGTCGTGCTCGACAGAAAGATTGGCTCCGAATTCAATCACCCTGACCTTGTCTGGCGGCGCCTGGTAGAGGCTCTTCACCGTCTCGGCGGCCCAGGTCGAGGCAAACACCGCGTAAGCGGCACGATCCAGGGCAGACTGTTCCTGATCGTGCGCAATCTTCAATTCACGCGCGGTCATCCTCAAAAAACTTCCGGAATAGTAGCCCAGCATTCCTTCAATCACTGCGTCTGTCCAGTACAAAACCGGAATCTTCGCATCCAGCCGCGCAATTGGAATGGACGACGGTGAGAAAACTGCGTCGAACTTGCCTACCTTCAGTCTCTGGCTTATCTGGGCCGCATAGTGATTCAATGCCAGTGGGCGGCGATCTACCTGCAGACTGGCGCCGGTAACCTTGGAAAGAATCCTCTGCGGAATAAACCGGTACCTGAGTTGCGACCTATCGGGGGCGATCACCTCAACGTCTATCCCTCTGCCGCGCAGCTCACCCAAAATAAAAAAAGGGATTCCCGACCATTGTTTCGGGTCTTCCGGATCATGGATTGAAACAAAGGCCAAGCGCATATCAGATCTCAAAGTGCCCTTACAGATCTCCGCCAGCTTTCTGAACGCGTCCCGGCAGAATCCTTACGCTGGCCCATGCCCTGCAGACTGAAGGTCACCGAGTTCCCCGCTGCTCTCGTACCCGGACGTGCTCCTTCCCGTGTCCGCACTCTCGAATACCTTGCTGCATCCGTCTTCCTCTCTGGGATCAGCTGGTCGCGCTGGCATTCCGCCTGCGCACACCGCTGAGAGTCTTCTTCACTCCGGCTACAATTTCAAGAATCAGCTTCTTTGGTTCGGCCTCTCGGTCCATCTGCTCCCAGAACTTGAACCCAACCACCAGCAAACAAGCCACTGCGAAAGAAACCAGAGTGCCCACGATCATAATCATTGAACGGACAGGGCCGGACTTGGACTTGGGAATATTGGCGGCATCGAGTACGCGAACGGTCGGCATCGACTTTACCTCCTCCACCTTCGCCGATTCATATTGTTTGGCGAGGGCTTCCCAAATTGCCTCCTGCACCATCATCTTGCGCTGCAAGTCATAGTAGGTCACGCCCAAAGTGGACAATTGCGCGGCAGAAGGATAGCCGGCATTACTCGCCGCTCCTTTGCCCCCGCCCGGCTGGCCGCTCATGGCATCGATTTCCTGTTGCAATTCGCTGATCCGCGCTTCCAGCGACTTGACCCTGCTGTTATCTTCCGAGTAGACCTGCCGCAACGCCGCCAGCTGGCTCCTTGCGTCCGCCAGCTCTGACTGCAGCCTGATCCCGGCATCCATCATCGCCCGGGCTTGCGAAGCGGCGTCGACCGTCCGGTTTTTTCCTGAGAACTCGCTGAGCGCCTGCGCCGTATCGTCAAGGTCCTTCTTGATTTCATTCACCCGTCCTTCGAGAAAAATCCGCTCCCTCCGGGCTGAAGACGAGGAATTGTCACTCAATACGCGATTCAGTTGCGTCACCATGGCATCGGCGATCTTTGCAGCCATCTCGGGATTTAAATCATGAACCGTAATCGTGATGATTCCGGTTCTGTGGTCGCTCTGCGCCGAGACCTCTCCAGCCAAGACCCCGCGAGCACTGACGGCATTGTCCAGATGGAAATACTTGACAAGATCCAGCTGGGCCACCACTCCATCCTCGACACTCCGGCTCGAGAGAATACTCACATACAGTTCGCCAGGAGCTTCAAGACCCAGTTCGCCGCTTCCAAGACTGGCTGCAGCACTCCCGCCAGAGAACAGGCCCATAAGGCCTGAATACGACGAAGATTGGTCGGGGGGCATCAGTGTCGTCGTCGATGTGTAGATGTTCGGCTGCCTGGTCGCATCCACGAATGACAGCAGAATTCCCGCCAGCACGATGCATAGAACAAATCGCCACCTGGCCCAAACCATGCGAACAAAGTCGGCGATATAGTTGGTCAGAGCTGTGCCTTCTTCTGAAGCTTCGGGCGGTTCAGGATCATCTGCCGTGGGCCAAAGATCGGTTTCCGTTGTTGCGCTTTCAGATTTGCTCATGGGGTCATCGTTTCCTGATAAAGTATTTCGGTTTTCGCTTTCCGCCAGTCGAACAAGGTAGCGCGCAGCCGGGCTGACTTCCGCCGCTCTTCAGCCAAACTGCGCTCGACGTTCCACCCTTGCGAGCCCGGCGCATTCAACCCTGGAACAGTGTCGTCTGCCTAACAAACACTCCCGGCCGCCTACAGAACTCCTGTTGCCGCCAGGGGAATCGCGGCTGCAGATACCACTTGTGCCGAGTTCAACAAGGTCTGCCAAACCGAGGATCCGCCCGCAATCTTCTCGGGAACAAAAATCGTATCGCCCGGCCTCATGCGAAGGTCCATGAAGTTATTGTTGAACCAGCCTCTTCCTCTTGGCACGACCGATCCGTCAGAGCGCAGAACGTAAATGTCCTTCTTGTTCCCTGACCGCATTGCGCCCCCGCCTTTCCGCAGGTACCAGCCAAGCTTCTTGCCGGGAGAGTAGCTGATGGCGATCGGGTTGTATACCTGCCCGCTGACGGCCACAAAGCTCGGCCGCTTTGGAATGTTAAGCGTATCCCCCGCCCGCAATTCGATGTCGGCGGAGGTATTCTCCCAGCGGCTGATATCCGGCGAGATAGTGATCACCAGCCGGCCGCTGGCTGGACGATTGCGAAGGGTTGTCAAAATCTCGTTGCGCTGCGCTGTCAGTGACTGTATGTCGCTTGCCCCCTGGCCGAGCGGCCCATTCTTCACCTCGACTGGGGTGTCTTCAATGCGCTGGATCATCTGCTGGCGCGTCTGTTCGCCCAATTCCCTCACTTGCACGCGCAGCAGCACCGCGGCATACGGATAGGCATCCGGTCGAAATCCTCCTGCGCGCTTCAACACTGAGCTCAGCCGCTCTCCATCCTCAATCCCGTAGTTGCCCGTGTGTCCTACTTCCCCTGTCACCGCCACCGAGCCGCCAATGTCTTGCCAGCCGGCCAGCGCCCGGATGTTGACCGTATCCCCCGGCTTCAGCAGTACATCTGCGCTTTTGTCTCCCTCGAGCGCCTTTTCCAGGTCAACATCGTGGCGCTCGAGCACCACTTTCTCGCCTTCCTGCACCGTGTAGGTCACCAGGCCCGCTTTCTCCCGGTATGCGCTTCGCCTGAAGCCTCCCGCCATCTTTACCAGCCCCGCAACCGTCATGCCTTGCGACAGCGGATAGGGGCCCGGCCTAACTACTTCGCCCTCAATTCTTACCCTCGGCGAATCAACCTCATATCTCCCAAAAACGCGAATCAGGTCGAACGGTTGCAGCGGAATCGAGCTGTTGCCGATCAACACATCCGGCAGATTGAACGGGATCGTCTCCGGTCGATAATCGGGCGGCTGCAGCCGAACCAATTCCCCGCGCTCGGCCGGCTCCGGCAACACGTCCTGATAGGAACGCAGCAGGTCCGCAATCGTCATTCCTTCCTTGTAGGGATACTTCCCTGGATGAAAGACATGGCCTTCCAGATACACCGCTTGGCTGTTGTACGGCTGGATCTGCGAAATCACCACGTCATCGCCGTCCCTCACGTTGAACGCGGCAAGCTTCTCGGCTGCCTCCGTCGGATTATCCGGCAGCTCGAGGTTGAACATGGTGCGGCTTTCGTGTGCTTCGATCCGTTCCACATGAATCTGTTTCAGGTTGGCAGAGACCAGCACTCCGCCGGCGAGGTCGAGAATCTGGTTCAAACCCTGTTCGCCGTTCAGCTCGTAAATTGCAGGACGGTGCACCATCCCTTCCACCGTCACCTGCGGCCCTGCCGGCGGCACCAGCAGCGTGTCCCCCGCCTCGAGCCGGTCATCGCTCGAACGAATTCCATGCAAGAGAAAATCGTACAGATCGATCCGGCGCACCAGTTTATCGCCGCGCATCTGGCGCATAATGCGCATTGAGCCGCGGCTTGTGGGCCCGCCCGCCGCATAAAGCGCGCTCAGTGCCGTCGACAGCGAACTCACATCGTAGGCCCCGGGGCGCTGCACATCGCCCACCACATACACGCGCACGGTACGTAGCCGGCCCAGGGAAATCTCTACATGCTCGCCGTGAAACTGCGAATCCAGCGTTTTTTGAATCGCGGCCTGCGCCTGCTCGATCGTCAACCCGCTGATCATTACCGGACCCGCTTCCGGAAGTTCAAGCTGGCCTTGCCTGTCGATGCTTCTATTCAATCGCTGCGCCATGCCGCCCCAGAGATTCAGCGTCAGGTTGTCGCCAGGCCCCAGCACGTAATCCGGCCCCGCCGGCAGGTCCATCGGCAGCAGATTTGCATTCCCCGTCCCGATAAGAAAAGCGTCGCTTCCGAATCGCTTCAGCTTCGCCCCCGTCGCTGAAAACTGAGAATAGATGTCGGTGAGCGAAGGCATATTGCTGTAGGGAATCTTCTGGAGGTGCACCTGGGGATTGTCGGGATTCTCGTAGGGAGCCGTCTCTCCCCGTCCCGGTTGCGTCGGCCTTCCGGTTCTCGTTGTTGTCCGCGGACCGGCCGTGGTCGATGTAGGCGACGTGGGCCCTTCGGGATTCACGCTATACCCACGAGCCACCAGTTCCTTCGTCGCCATCATCCGCGTCTGCTCGCTGTCACGAATACGTTCAGACACCGATCGATTGGTGAGCGTCGTCGGGTCCACTCCCGACTCCTGGGCAATCTCGTCCTTGATGACATCCAAAAGGTCCGGGTCCGCCTGGAGAATGCTGATGATCTGTGCGGCCGTCATCGTCTGATTTTCCTGCGCGCCATCTGACGGCGTTGGCTCCATCTGCGGCGCGGGGACCATTTCCGTCGGCGACTGTTCCGAATTCTGGCCCGGCGATTGTTCCGAGTCCTGATTCGCCGCTTGCCCTTGTTGTTGCTGGCCCGTCTGCGTCTGCGGCGTCGCTGACTGATTCGTCTCGGTGTCGTCAGGTGACTGGGACTGGGCCCAACCGCGGGTCGCGGCGAAAACTACGCAGAGCAAAAGGGCCAGATTCATGCGGACGAACACTTTTCTCGCTCGGTTCATGCGCGTCCTCGAGCTACGTGTGCCAATATTCTCAAGATTCACTTCGTTCATCCTTTAGCGTTTCTTAAAACGCATTCTGCCGACATGTTTTGGGTACTGCCGATGGAGAAGCGAGGCCACTCGCTGCCGCTCGC
>PLST01000544.1:6753-7012 GCA_003164255.1 Acidobacteriaceae bacterium
GCTCATCTCGATTCGCACCCCTCAGAACATTGCGCATTGCGTCGCGCGTCAAATCCGATACGCTGCGCGCTCCGGTCGCGGAGCACAAATGCCTGAGGGCCAGATATTCGTCCTCGGAGAGACGGACGCTGATCATGCGCGACCGTGGCTTCAACACTGTCATGATGGATTCAAACTCCGGATGGAAGTAGTGATGAGAACCCTGCCGATCGCAGATTCTCGAGAGTTGGTTCTATTTGAGGAAGGAGATGAATTCTGG
>PLST01000544.1:7131-7577 GCA_003164255.1 Acidobacteriaceae bacterium
AGAAATCTCGTCTTCCTTCGTGGCGTAATACAAAACTGACCCTGTGGAAGACTCGACCCTCCATGTGCAAAACTCTGCATCATTCGCTGAGGCTCCCTGCCGTAACATCCTCCGGATCTGTCTGTCTCACTTCCCCCGCGGACCAAATTCCGTCAGCGTCTCCATCACCAGGTCAAGCGCCTGCTCCCAGGCCGGCAGCCGCACCCCGAATGTCTCCGCGAGGCGCTGGCAGGAAAGCCGCGAGTTGGCCGGACGCTTTGCCGCAGTCGGGTACTCGCTTGTGGGAATGGGGATCAACTTCGGGCTCGCCTGCAAAAGGCTCGTCTGAGCCCGGCTGAAGATTGCTTCTGCAAACCGGAACCAGCTGGCTTCTCCGTCGCAGGCCAGGTTGTAGACGCCGCTACGCCCCTCAATCCTGAAGCCTTCCGTCGTCACCAGTTGGGCCA
>PLST01000174.1:0-14812 GCA_003164255.1 Acidobacteriaceae bacterium
CATGCTCCGGTCTTTCATGGAACCACCTTCTCAATCGACCTCGAGCTCGAGCGGCCGGTTGAAATTGCAGCGCTCGAAGACGCCTTGAGCGGCGAGCATATTGACCTGGTTCTCGAGGACACGGACTCGCCGTCAAACCTTGCGGCAACCGGGCAAAACGATGTGCTGGTGCGGATGAGGCCAGAGCCGTTGGCGCGGAATTCGAGCGAGACGGTGCGTTTGTGGCTGTGGGCCGCGGTAGATAATCTGCGGCTGAATGCTCTGAATGCTGTGGAGTGCGCGCTGGATTTGAGACGGTTGCGGCCACAGGGGACGGTGCAGTAAGACACGCCGAGAAAAGTAAGACGAGAATCGGTAATCGTACTTTTGAAATAACTCTTACATTTAGTGAACGTCTTACCTGTGGTAGAATGTAAGCCATGGAGCGGATCTATATCACCGTGAGCAGCAAAGGTCAGATGGTGATTCCTGCGGCGATTCGGGAAGAACTTGGGATCGAGCCGGGGACACGGGTTGCCGTTCGTCTTGACGGCATGCGAGTGGTGCTGGAGCCGGAAACGCTGGCTTTAAAGCTGCGCAAGATCAAAGAGATGCGGGGGTGCACGGCAGGATTTCCTCCGGGCTCGGATTTACTGCTCGAAGATCGGCGGCTTGAGCGTGAGCGGGAGTTGGCCAAGGACGGCTATTGATGCCATCGATGATCAAGTACGTGCTGGACTCCTCCTCTCTCATCCGATACATCGACAACGAAGCGGGATCCGCTCGAATGGAGGAGATTCTCGCCGAATGTGTGGCTGGCCGGGCAGATGTATGCGTCTCGGCGGTGCAATGGGGCGAGGTTGCCTCTAACCTGCGAAAGCGAATGGGCGTCTCGCACGAGAGTCGCATCCTCAGCGAGCTGCTTCCAAGCGAAGCGGAGATTGTTGCCGTCAGGGCGGAAGATGCTGTACGCGCTGGTGATCTTCGCGTGGACAAGAAGCTTGCTTATGCGGATGCTTTTGCAGTTGATTTGGCAATGCAATCGCGCGCCAACATCCTTGTGACCGCCGACTACGATTTCAAGGCCGTCGAAGATCTGGCGCGTATCGAATTCCTGCCCGCAAAATAAGAAATCAACTTGCGATGATTTATTGCCCGCCGCAGCGAGCCCAAAGCTGCTCGATGAACGTGTCCGTCATCCCCGCAATGTAATCGGCAACCGTGCGCGCAAGCCCCTCGGAGGGAATCTGCGCCTGGTGGTCTTTGGGCAGCAGGCTGGGGTCGGCCATGATGCTGCCAAACAGGCTTTTTACCACGTGGGCCGCATGGGCGTGGAGCTCCTCCATTCCCGATGAGTTATAGAGCTGCTGGTACAAGAAGCTCTTTGCGGTCTTGCGAGTCTCTTCCATCGCCGGGCTCAGCGAAGCCATGCGTCCCGGGGCATTGCGAATGTCGGCCAGCGTGGTTGCTCCCAGAGCCGCAACGCGCAAGCGCACTTCGTTGATGAGATCGGTGACGAGCACATTCAACAGGCTGCGGAGCGCTTCGTAGACGGTGAGCCTTGGGATGGCGGCCGGCCAGGCGCGGAGTGCGTTGTCGTGAAGGCTGCGGAAAAGTGGAACCGCTTCGCGCACTTCATCGACGGCGAGAATGCCCGAATCAAGTCCGTCGTCGAGATCGGCCGTCAGATAGGCGATCTCGTCGGCAAGGTCGATCAACTGCGCCTCAAGCGGCGGAAACTGGTCGAGAAAAAACTGGCTTAGCTCGGGATGGTCGACTGCGGAGTAGTCGCGGGAGTGCTTCACAATCCCTTCGCGAACGGCAAGGGTCAGGTTAAGGCCGCGAAACGCCGGATAGCGCTCCTCAAACCAGGTAACGATGCGCAGCGCATGCAGGTTGTGGTCGAAGCGGAGGCCATGAGCCTGAAGCGCCTCGTCGAGAGCCTTTTCGCCGGCATGTCCGAAGGGCGGATGACCGATGTCGTGCACCAGGGCAAGAGCCTCCGCAAGCTCCCTATTGAGTCCAAGAGCGTTCGCCAGGGTGCGGGAGATCTGGGCGACTTCAAGCGTGTGCGTGAGGCGGCTGCGAAAATGGTCACCGGGCGGCTCGCCCTCAAGCCGCGTAAACACCTGGGTCTTGCCGGCCAAGCGGCGGAAAGATCGCGCGTGCAGGATGCGCGCCGCATCGCGGGCAAAGGGAGAGCGGTAGGGGTGAGGAGGCTCGGCATGGGCGCGGCGGGCCAGCTCGCTTTGTGCATCGCCGCTGACGGCGATTTCGCTGGGGAGTTGAAGCGCGGATTGGTTTAGCTCGTCTGTCACGTTGCGGTGTCAAGTCTGGTTATACCGCACAGGGGGACGGTGTTGCAGGGTCTGTGCCCTGAGTCACGATGAGTTGCGATTTTGGGGTGCTATAAATTCCTTTCGGCAATCGGGGATGGACAGCTGCCCTTGAACGGGAGTACCATCCAGCCGGATTTTTGAAGAGTGCGGCGTCGTGGTGGAATCCGATGCCGTCGGGTACGCCCTTTCGGGATCTCAAGAGGAGGCAGTCATGAAGGTTATCAAAGGTGCGGCGTTGGCGATGCTTACGCTGGCAGTTGCTTTTACGTTGGGTTGTGAGGGCAGGCACTCGAACAAAGAGGTTTTCTATCTGATCTCAGTCAACCAGGCTTTGCCTTACTGGCAGACTGTGGCATCGGGCTTCAAATCAGCTGGGTCGGAATACAAGGTAACGGCACGGGTGGTGGGGCCGGATGGTCACGATCCGCAGGCTGAGCTTACCGAGCTGCAGAATGCGGTGGCGGCGAAGGCGGGCGGGATTCTGATTTCGGTGGCGGACGCCGCTGCGCTGCAGCCGGGAATCGACGCGGCGGTGAATGCCGGAATTCCTGTGCTGACGATCGACTCAGATGCTTCGGCCAGCCACAGGCTGTACTTTATCGGCACCAACAACCTTGAGGCTGGACGGCTGGGCGGCCAGCGAGTGATCGAGAAGCTGGGCGGCAAGGGGAACGTGGTGTTCTTTACGCTGGCGGGCCAACCGAATACTGAAGAACGGCTCAAAGGCTTCAAGGACGTGTTTTCAAGCAAGCCGGACATCAAGATTGTGGATGTGGTGGACATCAAGGCGGACGCCAAGGCCGCGTTCGACAAGACGCAGCAGTATATGGCGTTGACCGGTCCGAAGAAGGTGGATGCGTTCATATGCCTGGATTCGGCTTCGGGCAAGCCGGTGTCGGATGCTGTGGCCCGGACTCCCAATTCCGGCCGGGTGGTGATTGCCTGGGATGTGAACCAGGACACTCTGGACGCAATCAAGGCGGGTACGATCGAGGCGACGGTTGCACAAAAGCCCTACACGATGGGGTATGTGGGACTGAAGGCGCTGGACCAGATCTACCACGATCCGCCGTTGCAGTTGAGCAAGGACTTCAAGGCTGACTCCTTTGCGCCGATCCCGACGTTTGTGGATACAGGCACTTCGTTGGTGGACAAAAGCAATGTGGATGCCTACATTGCGGGAGCCGCGGCCGGAAAGTAGCTTAGGCGGGTTCAGCAAGACAAGCTCGCTGTGAAGAATGAAGAACAAGGGCCCACATCTCCAGGCGAGGTGTGGGCCTTTTTTTGGCCTGGCCGGAATCACCTTTCCGGCCAAAACAGCAAAAAAGATATAAAAGGAGCGTTTCATGGGTCGGTATTCAAGAAGTACGTTGCTCGTTCTTGTTGCGGTCCTGACGGTTCCGCTCGCCTATACCCAAACCGATGCGTCAGGTTCGAAGGACTATCCGGGAATCACACGCATGCCGAGCACTTTTCTCCAGACTTACAACCACCTGAAGTACGATGCCTTCAAGTTTCCCGTCGCCACGGTTCACAACCAGGAGCAGTACCAGTCGGTCGAGGGAGAGAGATACTTCATTCGTTACAAGCTCAAGGAGGGCGCTGAACTGACCAGTCCCTTGCAGAAGATTCGCAACTACGAAAATGCCGCGAAGGCGGTGGGCGGCCAGGTGGTGTGGGACCTGATCAATGGCTCGAACGGAGGGGAAGCCACGCTGAAGCTGCACAAAGGCGGGTCCGAGATTTGGGTCTATATCAACGCCTATATCTACGACTACACGCTGGACATCATTGAGAAGCAGGCGATGGCACAGGAAGTGACCATGGACGCCTCAGCAATGGCCTCCAGCATTGCCGACTCCGGCAGCGTGGCCATCTACGGCATCTACTTCGACACTGCGAAGTCCGACCTGAAGCCGGAATCAGAGCCGGCCATCGACGAGATCGCCAAGCTCCTCACCAGCAATTCCGCGCTGAAGGTGTACATCGTGGGGCATACCGACATGGTGGGCGACGCGGCTGCCAACGTGTTGCTGTCGAAGGCGCGCGCGCAGTCGGTGATCAATGCGCTGGTTTCAAAACACGGCATTGCCGCTGCGCGCCTGATCGCTTTCGGCAACGGGCCGTATGCTCCCGTCGCGAGCAACAAGAGCGACGATGGAAGAGCGAAGAACCGCCGTGTGGAGTTGGTGGAGATCGCGACGAAGTAGCGGCGGCGTCCCGCGGCGAGGTCAAGCGTTCCATCCAAATAAATCGGGCACCCCATCTCTCGCATTTGAGAGACGGGATGCCCGATTTTGAGATTCCTTAGGGCCTGATGGAAGACTCGCGGTGCGCCTCAGCCTGGCAAGCTTACTCCGGCTTTCCGGGGGCGATTGCGCTGTCTTTGTTGGCCAGCTTTACGCGGGCGCTCTCGAGCTTCTTTTGCACCTTGGCCACGTCGCCCGGCTCAACATCGGCAGACGAGGACTTGGCAAACTCGGTGAGCGAAAGCTCCCACTGCTCGGCGGCCTGCCGGATGCGGCCGGTCTTCTCGTACAAATCGCCCATGTGCTCGTGTACGGTCGGATCTGCCTGGTCGCGTTGCACCGCCTGGCGAAGGTTATCTTCGGCCAGCTCGTACTCACCCATCTTGAAGTAGACCCAGCCGAGAGAATCGAGGTAGGCGCCGTTCATCGGCTCCAGGTCGACAGCTTTGCGGATCATTTTCAGCGCTTCAGGCAGGCGCATACTCTTGTCAGCCAGCATGTAGCCAAGGTAGTTGAGGGTCATGGCGTTGGCAGGATCGAGATCGAGCGCCTGGCGGAAATACTGCTCGGCCGGCTCATAATGCTTCTGCCGCTCGGCCAGCTCGCCGCGCAGGAAGAGCATGTAGGTCTTGTCTTCCTTCTTGGTGGTGAGCGGGTCAGCCTTGTCAAAGGCGTCCTCGGCGTCTTTCCAGCGGCGCAGGCGCACGTCGATCTGGCCCATCGCAAGCCACACGGTCCGGTCGTCAGGCGTGTTGGTGATCAGTCCTTTGGCCAGCTCCAGGCCTTCGTCGGCCTTCCCCTGGTCTGCCAGCTCGCCAGCCAGCATGAGCTTCAGGTCGCGGTTCTTGGGTTCAGAGGCCACGGCTTTGCGGCTTACTTCGATTGCCTTGTCGAACTGCCGGGCATCGCGATACGCATCCACCTGCCCCTGGTAGCCGCGCAACGACGACTCTCCGCCCATGTCGATCATCTTCTGGTAAACGGCAACGGCCTGGTCCGGCTTGTTCTCTTCCAGGTAAATAGCTCCCTGCCGCTCCAGAAAGATGCTGCGGTTGTTCTTTTCTTCTTCAGTGTAGGCGCCGTTGGCGTGCGAGGTCAGATCGACCATGGTGGAATAGGTCTGGGCGGCTTCGTCAAAGCGCCCGAGGACATCGAGCAGCAGGCCTTCGTTGTAGCCAGCCTCAAGATTGGTGGGGTCGAGTTTGCGCGCCTTGCGAATGGTGGCAAGAGCGTCTTCGTACTTTGATTGGCGGCGTTGAATCTCTGAGATGTGAACCAGCGCCTCGGGGTTTTCAGGGTCTGCTTCGGCCAGCTGCTTATACTGCTTGAGCGCCTCGTCGAGCTGGTTGTTGCTCAACAGCGCCTGCGCGAGCGAATCGAGCGTATGCAGGTCGCCCGGCTCCATATCGGCCGCGCGCTGATAGGCGGCAATGGCGTCCTTGGGCTGCTTGAGCTGATCGTAGGCCGCGCCCAGAGCAAACTCCATTTTGGCGGTGCGATCGTTCACAGGAACGTCTTCAACCACCTTGGCCGCGTGCTGCAGATCGCCGCTCTCGGCATAAAGGCGGGCCAGGTTCAGCACCACCTCTTCTGACTCGGGTTCGATGGCTTGGGCGGTTTTGAACTGCGTCTCTGCCTTCTTTGAATCGTGCTTGACCGTGTAGAGCTGTCCAAGCACCATCCGGTCTTCAACGCTTTTGGGCTGCAAGGCGACAATCTTCTCGAACTCGGCAATGGCCTGGTCAAGAGCTTGGCTGGTGGTGGACTCAGGCGCTCCGGCATTCTGTCCTTCGCCAAGCTGGCGCAGGTAGATGCGGCCCAGGAGCTTATGAGCGTCAATGTCGTTCGGCGAGGTTTTCAAGAGTCCCCGCGCCGTGACTTCGGCATCGTGAGCATGGCCGGGAACGCGGAAGTACAGGTCGGCCAGCGCATCATTCAGTTCCGGCGAACCGGGATCGGCGTTGAGCGCGAGTTTGTATTCCTCAATGGCTCGATTGATGAAATCCTGCTGTCCTTCAGAGACGGCCTGGTCCTCATAAACACTGGCGAGGGCTACGTGATAGTAGGCGAGGGCTCGGTCAGAGAGCTGTGCTGGCGTCGCTGCCTGGGCTGCAGGAGAACTCTTCGCATGGCTTGCCGTGTTTGCGGCGGCCGGCGAACTTTGCGCGCGGGCCGGAACGACCGGCAACAGCAGGAGAGGTGTGGCAGCGATCTTGAGCCATGTGGGCAGCGATTGAATTTTCAAAGTCATCATCCGGGAGGTTCCGCGCCTTTTTTTGTTCGAGCCCATGGATCCAGCGTTCCTGGCGGGTAATTCGGGGAAAACACCCGATCCGCGGAGCCGAAGGGCGGCAAGGGCAGACCTTTGGAGTAAATCTGCCTGCTATTAAGACGATTTTACCCGCGATTAGTCGCGGTGGCTCATCCGATTGGCCGGAAATTCGACTTTAGTGGTAGATCGGGCGTTTCCGGGGGTAAACGGGAGGGCGCAGTCGCAGGCGTCAGTGCCTGAAATGCCGAATGCCGGTAAAGACCATGGCCAGCCCCAGCTTGTCGGCCGCGGCAATCACGTCCTGGTCCTTTACGCTGCCACCGGGCTGGATCACCGCGGTGGCACCGGCGGCGGCTACGGTTTCAAGGCCGTCAGGGAACGGGAAGAACGCATCGGATGCGGCAACGCAGCCCACCAGGGGGAGGACTGCCTTCATGGCGCCGAACCGTGCGGCGTCCACACGGCTCATCTGTCCCGCGCCCATGCCGATGGTCTGCCCGTCGCGCGCGTACACAATGGCGTTCGACTTCACGTGCTTGCACACGCTCCAGGCGAACAGCAGGCTGCGCAACTCCTCCGGCGTAGGGGGACGCCAGGTGACGATGTCGAGCTCACTCTCGGTGACTTTGGCTTTATCCGCATCCTGCATCAGCATTCCGCCCGACACCTGCTTGACCACCGAGCGCGTTGGTGCGGAGTGCACCTCGACAAGGCGGAGATTCTTCTTGGCCGCGAAACGTTCGCGCGCTTCTGCGCTGAAAGCCGGCGCCGCAATCGCCTCAACAAACAGTTTGGCAATCTCCTCGGCTGCGGCTCCGTCCACCTCGCGGTTGATGCCGATGACGGATCCGAAAGCTGAAACAGGATCGGAGTTGAGAGCCTTTTTGTAAGCCTCGAGCACCGTTGCCCCGATGGCCGCGCCGCAGGGATTGGTGTGCTTCACGATAATGGCCGCGGGATCGGAAAACTCCTGCACCAGCTCCCAGCACGCGTCCAGATCGACGAGGTTGTTGTAGCTGAGTTCCTTGCCCTGCAGTTGCGTTGCACCGGCAACGCCAAGTCCCGATCCATCGGCATAGAGGGCGGCGCGTTGATGCGGATTCTCGCCGTAACGCAGCGACTGCGACCTGGGCAGGTTGATGCGCAGTGTCGAGGGAAGCGCGTCGGCATTGGGAGATGCGGGCGCGTCGGGTGCGGGGGCCTCGCTGATGCTGTCGAGCGTGTTGGCAATCGCCGAGTCATAAGCGGCCGTAAGCGCAAAGGCCTGGCGCGCCAGCCGCCAGCGGGTTTCGCGGCTAAGGGCTCCGTGGGCGCTCTTCAGTTCTTCAATCAGCGCGGGATAGTCCGAGGTACGCGTCACAATCGCGACGTCTTCAAAGTTCTTGGCGGCCGAGCGAACCATCGACGGTCCACCGATGTCGATGTTTTCAATCAGATGTCCGAAAGCGACGCCAGGTTGAGCCGCCGTCTTCTCGAAGGCGTAGAGGTTCACCACCACCATGTCAATGGGAGCGATGCCGTGCGCTGCTACGGCCGCTTCGTGTTCCTGGTTGCCGCGAATGTAGAGCAGCCCGCCATGCACCTTGGGATGCAGCGTCTTCACGCGGCCGTCAAGCATCTCGGGAAAACCGGTGAGGTCGCTGATGTCCTGCACGCTGAGCCCGGCCTCGCGCAGTGCGCGCGCCGTGCCGCCCGTGGACACCAGTTCCACGCCAAAGCCAGCCAGAACACGGGCAAACACAACCAGGCCGGTCTTGTCAGTAACGCTCAACAGCGCGCGGCGAATCTGTTTCTGGGCGGTCAGATCGGAACTCACGGCATGACTCCTACGAAGGAAAAGGTGGGGCCGATTCAGCAGGCCGGGTGGGGTTGGAGACGATCAAACACCAGAGTACAACGCGCAGCCAGAGGTAATCTCAAAACCAGGAATTCACCACATGCTGGTACCTGCTTTTCCACTGCGGAGGTTAAATCGCATCGCGGCCTTTTGCGTGCGGGGAAATGCATTAAAGTTAGGAGTATGGGAAGTTATCCACCCATCCCCCAGCCGGAGATTCTTCCTCCCGATGCCGGATACACGCAGCCGCCACCGCCAGTCCGGCGGAAACGGCCGTCTTGGGCTGCCGCTCCGGCCACGTATCTGCTGGTGGGCGTCAATTGCGCGGTCTTTGTGGCGATGGTGCTCAGCGGCGTCAGCGCCGGCAATCCGACCGTCGACCAATTGATGCACTGGGGCGCGGATAACGCAGGGGCCGTTCTGTTCGGTGGCGAGTGGTGGCGCATTGTCACGGCCATGTTTGTGCACGTGGGCATTCTGCATCTGGCCACCAACATGTGGTGCCTTTGGAACCTGGCGTTGCTCGCGGAGCCTTTGATGGGTTCGGTGGGCGTGGTGGCCGTCTACATTCTCACCGGCGCCGCGGGCAATCTGCTCTCAGTGCTCGTCAACTGGATTCTCTATCACAATGCGCCGGGCGGACCGGTGTTTCCCGCTGGCGCTGGCGCCTCCGGTGCGGTCTTCGGCATCGCCGGGGCATTGATCGTGCTGCTCAAGTCGAATCGCCTGCCAGTCCCACCCCAGGAACTGAAGAAGCTCCGCAAGTCAGTGATCTACTTTGCCGTGTTGAACCTTGTGCTGGGCCTCTCCATCAGCGGCGGTAATCTGTTTCTCCACTCAGGGCTGAATATCGACAACATGGCGCATTTGGGCGGATTTGCTTGCGGCCTGCTCTTTGCCGTTCCCATGGTGCCGCGCATCGGATCTCCAAGAGCCGTTTTTAATCGCCGCCTTGAAATCGCCATCATCATGGTGGTCGGATTGCTGGTCCTGTTCGGTTTTTACCTGGCCCAGCTGCCTCCCCAGTGATCCCGCACGCCCTGCGCAGGCCGAATGTGCAAGAATGTTTCGCATAAGCAGAACGTCTCATTCCACCCCAGGGAGTCAGACCATGGAACGCCGCATCTTTCTGAAACATGCAGCGATTACCGCAGCCGGTCTTGCATCGGCGGGCGGCCGTAATGCTCAAGCCAAGTCCGCATCGAACCCCATTGCGCGGCGGCCTCTTGGCAAAACCGGCGAACATCTGTCGATGATCGGCTTCGGCGGCATTGTTGTGATGGACGCAGAACCCGCCGCGGCGGCCAACATCGTGGCGGAAGCCGTGGATCGCGGCATCAACTACTTCGACGTTGCGCCCAGCTACGGCAATGCGCAGGAACGGCTGGGGCCGGCGCTCGCGCCTTACCGGAATCAGTCCTTCCTGGCCTGCAAGACGGAAGGCCGGATGAAGGACGACTCGCGCGCGCAGCTGGAGCAGTCGCTCAAGCTGCTCAAGACCGATCATGTGGACCTGTACCAGTTTCACGCGCTGACCAAGATGGCGGAGCTGGACAAGGTTCTCGGTCCCGGCGGCGCCATGGAGACGATGGAAGCCGCGAAGAAGGAAGGCAAGATCCGGTACATCGGTTTCAGCGTGCACTCGGTGGAGACGGCGCTGGCCGCCATGGACCGCTACCACTTCGACACGGTACTTTTCCCGCTCAACTGGGTGCTGGTGAGCCAGGCGAACTGGGGGCTTCAAATTCTGAAGAAGGCGCAGGAAAAGCAGATGGGCATCCTGTGCCTGAAGAGCATGGCCAAGACGGTGTGGCCGGCGGACCAGCAGAAGGATCATCCCGAGCCGACGTGCTGGTACCAGCCCGCGGCTTTTCCCAATGAAGCCTCACTCGGCCTGCGCTGGACGTTGGGACATCCCATCACCGCCGCCATGCCGCCGGGAGACGAAAAGTATTTCCGGCTGGCCATGGACGTGGCACAAAACTACAAGCCTCTGGAACCGCTTGAAGAACAGGCTCTGCTTGGTGGCGGCGCAGGCGTCGAGCCGATCTTTCATCTGGGCAACGACGTTTAGCTATTTGGGTTGAGCAGGCGGCGGGCTTTGCGGTGCATTCCCCATCTTCGCAAGTGAAGCGTACACCCGCGTCTTGAAATCGCCGGCGTCGTCGTGCTCTATTCCGCTGAATGTGGTCTGAATCTGCATTTCGCAGCCATCGCCATGGGGGTTGAGGATCACGGAGTTCGTGCGCTTTCCGGAGAGCCAGCCGCCGATGTTATAGGAGGTGGTCATCTCTTCGTCGTTGATTCCAATGATGCCGTATTTTCCGGAGTTCCGCACGGCATCTCGAACCGCCTTCCAGAGCGTGCTGCACGGAATGTTGAACTCTTCCCTTTGGGTTCTGGCGACTGCAGGGACAGCGGTGGCGACGAGCAGAATTAAGGCCGAGAGTCGTTTCACGTTTCGCTTCTCCTATCGGGATTTTCTTTGAGTTCGCCGGAAAATGGAATCGCTGCGCTCATCGTCTGCGAGTGTGTTCGCCACCAATTCTAACTCGCGCCACGACAGGTCGAACTCAAATCACGCTTCGGCCAGGGCCCGGATCATCAGCGCCTTCATATAGGCGAATCCATAGGCCTGCTCAGGGTAGTGGCCGCCCACAACATCCGGGGTGTGATCGAGAATCACAATGCCGTCAAACTTTACTTCGACCAGCGCCGTCATGATCTTCGACATGTCGTAGTAGCCGTTGTCCATGAAGGTTTCAACAAAATGCGGCAGTGGCGCGCTCACGTTGCGGAAGTGAATCTTCCAGATCTTCTCCGGCCCGAAGTAGCGGATCATCTCCGCCGGATCCTTGTGCATCAGCGCCGGTCCGCCTTCGTTCCAGCATCCGCAACAAAGGCAGATGCCCACGTTGGGACTGTTTGCAATCTCCATGGCGCGTTTGTAGCCTTCAAAGCTTGCAAAGATGCAGCGCGGCACGCCAGCCAGCTCGGGCACCGGCGGATCGTCGGGGTGAATTCCGATGCGCACATTGTTCTCCTCGGCCACCGGAGCCACCTGCCGGATGAAGTAGGTGAAGTTGTCCCAGATTTCGTCGGCTGAGAAGCGGCGGCCGTGCGACAGCGGCTCATAGAACTTCGCATCGCCCCACACGCCCACCTTGTTGGGGCTCACTATGTCGAACTCGCGCGCAGACGCACCGTGAATTTCGGCCCTGCCGCTCGACCAGATGCCATTGCCCATATGCGCGTAGGTCGTGTAGTAAATCCCCGCCTGGCCCAGGTTGCGCAAATACTGCTTGTACTCCTCAATCTTGGCGTCGCGTCCGGGCAGGTTGAGCGTCACGTCGGGCATGTTGTGCACGCTCATGTTGCCGATGTTCCACACCGTGATTCCGGCATCGGCGTAGCGCTTCTTGATGGCGAGAAAGCCTTCGGCGGTGCGCAGATCGGGCGTGGAGCCAACGCTCACATACTGCGCGCCGATTTGTTTAAGAAACAGGAGTTCTTCATCTGTGGGTTTGGCGGAGGTTTGCGCGCAGAGCTTGATGCCGGGAGCACTTTTGTGGACTGAAGCGGCAGCCGGCGCAGATGAACCGAGAAGGGCAGTGCCCGAGAGCGCGCCGCCGACGGCGAGCTTGACGAACTCCCGGCGGTCGGGATTGAAGGTGGAGTTGGTCGAGATAAATTGCCGCCGCGCTTCCGGGTTTTGCATGACGCGTCTCCCTGGCAGCGGATTCTATCCCGCGCTGGGGTGACCGGCCAATACAAATCCGAATTGCCCTTTCAAAGCGCCAATTTCTTACCGGACGGCAGTAGCCGCGAACTTCTTCACCATGGCAAGCAGCAGCTTTCGGTCGCTCTCATTCAGATTCGACGAATAGCGGCGGATCTGCGTAAGGAAGCGGAGTTCCTCGTCAGAGAGTTTCTGGGTGTTGAATTGGCGGCCGAGCGTGTCGTCGGCAAAAAACTGGGCGATGGGCAGATCGAGGGACTGGGCAATCTTTGAAAGCGTGTCGAGCGAGGGCACTGTGTGGCCGTTTTCAACACGGGAAAGATAACAGCGAAGCAGACCGGTCTTTTTTTCAATGTCGCCTTGAGAAAGGCCTTTTTGCAAACGGTAGGCGCGAATGGTTGTGCCGATTTTCATAGCCGGGTAAGTCCAGTCCGAATGCGTACCAGGGGTTGACTTCCTTGGTAGCAATCAAAGAATTATTGCCTTAAGAGTTAACACAGGGTATCGAGGAAAGCAAGGGGGAGGGGGCCGGAGTGTACAAATAGTAACGGTCCGAAGGTAATGAATTCTTGCAGCGCGCGCCGGCGTCAGAGCCGTTTTCGCAAGTAGGCTAGCCCTTCCACGGGATTGTCGTTATAAGCGCCGCACGGTTCAAAGCCCAATTCGAGGTAAATGCGGTGTGCGGCAGCCATCGAGGCCGGTGCGGTGTCGAGATACACAGCTTTACGCCGCGCGGCTCGGGCGCGATCCAGAACAGCCTGCGACAATCTGCGTCCGAGGCCGAGTCCGCGCGCGCTTGGGCGAACCCAGAGCCGTTTCATCTCCCATGCGTCTGGTTCCACTTGGTTGGTGGGTTCAAGTGCGCGCCAGGCGACAAACCCTTCAGGGCTGCCCGAGACCAGCGCCAGCAAGCAGCCGCCACCTTGCTCAAGATAAGATTGCGGAAGGCCGGCCGCTTCCTTCTCCAGTGTGCCAAAACAAAAGCGCGCCGCGCCGGGTTGTGCAATGACGAAGCGTCCGTACTCAAGCAATAAAGTGCGCGCCTGGTCGAGCGCATCGGCATGCGTTTCCGCGTTGATTTCTTCAAGATGTATCGGTCTTTCAGCGGATTCGTCTGTGACCATATGCTGAGCGTACGGAGTGGAGCGCATCGCAGGCAACCGTAAACCTTCACACCCAGTGACTCGTCAGACTCATTACGAGCAGGAAATGCCGGGGAGACCGAATGCGCGAAGCAGGTTGGGCAAGGGCTGTGGCGATCGGCGTTCTTGTGACGTGCGGGCTTGCGGCGTTTGCGCAAGCCCCGGCGCAGACTCCTGATTCATCCGGCCAGCCTGCTGCAACCAGCAGCGCCCAGGCTCCTGCGCCAGCCTCGGATAAAGGCGCGCCCGCAGCGACTCCCGATCAGGCTTCATTACCGATCGTCACCGGCGGCCGGCTGCACGGCGTGGTCAAGAGCGGCAACATCCCTCTGCCCGGCGTCACCGTCACCGCGCAAAATACGCTCACTGGAAAGAAATACTCCACAACCACCGACATTACCGGTTCGTGGTCAATGACTCTTCCGCAGAATGGCCGCTACGTCATCCGCACGCAATTCGCGGCTTTCGCACCCGGATCGCAGGAAGCGCTTCTGAATGCAGCCAGCCACGACAGCCTGGTGAACTTCCAGTTGTTGCTGGCCTCGCGCGCGGCCGAGCAGGAACAGCAGCAGGCGAGGGCAGAGGCCGCGCAGGCTTCGCCGGCTGACGCAATCCGCCAACTCGCAGGCAACGGCGCCGAGAGCCTGAGCCTGGTCACATCGCTCTCGAGCGATACAGAGACCGGCAGCGGCACGGCGGGCGTAAGCGGTGCGGCGCTGCCTTCTGTCGCCGCAAATTCTGACTTCAGCAGTGACTCGGTCGCTATCAGTGGCCAGTCGGGCCAGGTGAGCGCGATGGCCGGCATCAACCTCGACCAGATCCGCGACGCCATCTCTGCCTACCAGGCGGCGAACCCCGGTCAGGCCCTTCCCGGAGCCGGCGGTCTCTTCGGTGGGCCGGGTGGTGGCGGCGGATTCGGTGGTGGCGGTTTTGGTGGCGATGGTGGAGGTTTCGGTGGTGGTGGAGGTGGCTTCGGCGGCCGTGGTGGCGGCGGGGGACGCGGCAACTTTCGCGGCTTCAATCCCGGTCAACCGCATGGCGCAGTCTTCTGGTTCGGATCGAACTCCGCACTCAATGCCGAACCGTTTGCCCTGCAGGGCCAGTCGCAACAACAGCCCGCCTCGGGATCGAACCGCTTCGGCCTGACCTTCATGAGCTCGCCCTACATTCCTCATCTCACCAAGCCCAGCGGCAAAGATACGGTCTTCCTCACCTTGAGCGGCACGCGCCAGTCAAGCCCAGAGGATTTGTATGC
>PLST01000174.1:14827-19329 GCA_003164255.1 Acidobacteriaceae bacterium
GGCAGCACCAACAGCCAGTACAACTATCATCTGCTGACAACCGCGCAGCAAAACCAGACGCAAGTTGGTGTGCGCTACAACCGCAGCCTCGGTGCAAATGCAACGCTGCCGACGGGCGGAAGGGGTGGTGGTGGCGGCGCCGGACGCAGATCGCAGAACACGAATCAAGGGCTCCGCCAAAGCTTCAATCTCAATTACAACTGGAGCCGCTCCGCTTCAGACAATGTGAATATCTTTCCGCAGCTGGGCGGCAAGAGCCAGTCGGATTCAAACTCCGCGCAGGTTGGCTACACCATCGGCTACCACCGCATTACCAGCATCTTCAACGTGAATTGGAATCGCTCCCAGAGCCAGGCAACCAACTTCTTCACCAGTGGAACCGATATCGCCACGCAATTGGGAATTCTCGGCCCCGGCGGCGTGGCGCTCAACTCCAGCCCTCTCAACTACGGCCTGCCCGGTATCTCGATGAGCACCATCTCCGGCCTCAGCCAGGCGCAACCGAATTTTTCAGTGTCGCAAACGCTCTCGGCTTCAGAGGTGTTGAGTTGGGTCAAGGGCAAGCACAACCTGCGCTTCGGCGGTGACTATCGCCGCGTCCATCGCGACTTTCTCGGAGGCTCAAACGCGACCGGCAGCTTCACGTTCACCGGCTTGTTCACCGAGGATGCGGCCGGCGACCAAACATCCGGCTCGCCAATCGCCGATTTTCTGCTCGGTCTTCCGCAGTCTTCGTCCATTGATTCCTCGATCGCCAAGAGCTATCTCCGCGACAACGTCTTTGACGGCTACGCCCAGGACGACTGGCGCGCCAAGTCGAGCCTCACGCTCAACCTTGGCCTGCGCTGGGAGTTCTTTGCTCCTTACACTGAGAAATACGACCATCTCGCTTTCGTCAGCACCAATCCCGATCAGGGTTTCACCAGCGAGACTGAAATCTCCGCCGGCGGCGCGGGGTTGCCGGGTGCGCTTGTCTATCCTTACCGTCGCGCCTTTGCGCCGCGCGTTGGATTTGCCTGGCGCGTGCCCAAGTTCAAGGAGATGACCGTGCGCGGCAGCTACGGCATGAACTTTACCGTGGGCCAGTACTCCGGCTTTGCCACCAGCATGGCGCACCAGCCGCCCTTCGCCAACGAGCAGACCAACGAAGAGGCGAATGCAAGCGGCAAGGGAAGTTCAGCCTGCGCGCAGTCGTCCACGCCGACCTGCTTCACGCTTGCAGACGGATTTCCCGCGCCCGACAAGGTGGGCAACTACGCCGTTGATCCCCACTATCAGCTGCCCTATGTGCAGGTGTGGAATCTCGACGTGCAGAAAACGCTGCGCTGGGGAATCGTGGTGAACCTTGGCTACAACGGCTCGAAGGGCAGCGATCTCGACATCCGCACCGCGCCGCGCGCCACGCCATCGAGTCCCAACACCGATCCTGGCAACCTGATTTTTACGTATGAGCAGGCCGGAGCCTATTCGCGCTTCAACGCCGCCACGGTCCGTGTGAACAAGCGTATGTCGGGCGGCGTTTCGTTGGGAGCGAACTACCAGTATGGACATTCCATTGACGACGCAGGTTCGGTTGGCGGCGGTGGGTCGGTGGTGTCGCAGAACTGGCAGGATCTGGGCGCAGAGGAAGGGAACTCGAGCTTCGACATTCGCCACCAGGTCAGCGGAACGTACGCCTACGAATTGCCCTTCGGCAAGGACAAGAGGTGGATCACCACCGGCGCAGCCTCGCACTTCCTCGAAGGATTTTCGATCTCGGGAACCTACAAATTTGCCACCGGCTCTCCGCTTACGCCCAGCTATCAGGCGGCTGTGGTCGACGTCGCCCGTGGAACGGCGGGAACCCTGCGCCCCGATCGCGTGCCCGGAACCTCCATCACCGCTGGTGGCGGGTCGCTGAGAGAATGGTTCAACACGGCGGCGTATGCGGCTCCGGCCGGGCTTTATGGAACGGCGCCGCGCAACTCCATTACCGGTCCGGGCACCGTGTCCAACAGCATGGCGCTCTCAAAGACGCTTCAAATGGGCGACACGCGCAGTTGGGAGTTTCGTGCAACGGCGAGCAACGTCTTCAACACAGTGCAGTATGCGGGCGTGAACACCAGCGACGGCACGCCGAACTTTGGCCAGGTCACATCGGCCGGCCAGATGCGCGCGTTTCAGTTCACAACGAGATTCAGATTCTAGCGGGATGCGCGTGGTTTTGAGGGAAGGGAAGTTATGACGGATTGGGTGCGGAAGATCGGAGCATGGCTTGCAGTGATGGCGCTCGCCGTCCCCGCTGCGCCGTACCTTTCCGCACAGGACGCCACGCAAGTTACGAGCACGCCGCAGGGCGGTTTCACGCTCAAGGTCAACAACGACCTGGTTCTCACGAATGTTGTGGCGCGCGACGCCAAAACCGGCGAACTGGTCAAAGGCCTGACCAAGAGCGACTTTACGGTCTTTGAAAATGGCAAGCAACAAAGCATCGACACGTTTGACTTTGAGAGTGTCGACATGGCCACGCCTCTGAACGAAGCGACGGTAAGCGGTCTTGCTGCCGGGCCTACCATCAACGCGGGGTCAAAGGCTGTGGTGGTCGCCAAGCCGGCGGACCTGCGCAATCATCGCCTCA
This sequence comes from Acidobacteriaceae bacterium, assembly GCA_003164255.1. Taxonomy (GTDB): domain Bacteria; phylum Acidobacteriota; class Terriglobia; order Terriglobales; family Acidobacteriaceae; genus Telmatobacter. The sequence continues at coordinate 17,445 of PLST01000174.1, forward strand.
TCGTGATGTTCTTCGACCTCACATCTATGCAGCCAGAAGATCTGAATCGCAGTGTGGACGCGGCGCAGGCTTTTCTCAAGAGCAAAATGCAGCCCGCCGACCTGGTGGCGCTGGTTTCCCTCGGCGACACGCTCAATGTCGATCAGGATTTTACCGCCGACAAGAACGCGCTCATCAACGAAGTGGGCGCCTACAACGGTACTGAGAGCCAGGGATTTCAGGCGGGCGCCACCGCCAACACCAACCAGGTGGAAGACACCACCGGCTACACGCCCGACGAGAGCGAGTACAACGACGTCAACACGGACCGTGAACTGTTTGCGTTGCGTGCCGTTTCTCAATCGCTGTCCAAGATCGACGAGAAAAAATCGTTGCTTTATTTTTCCGGCGGAATCTCGCGCGATGGCATTGAGAACCAGGCCTCGTTGCGCGCCGCCATCAACGCCGCGGTCCGCGCCAACCTGGCCATCTACAGCGTTGACACGCGCGGCCTGCAGGCCATCGGCCCACTGGGCGACGCCTCCACTGGGAGCCTGCGCGGCAACGGCGCCTATAACGGCAGCGCGCTCACCAACAACATGAACACCAACTTCGCCAGCCAGGAAGTGATGGCCACGCTTTCCAGCGACACCGGCGGCAAGGCGTTCTTTGACTCCAACGATTTTGCGCCGGCCTTTGCGCAGGTGCAGCGCGACACGTCCGCTTACTACGCCGTCGGCTTCCACTCCACGAACCCGGCGCGCGACGGCAAGTATCGCAAGCTCACCTTCAAGATCAACAAGCCCGGGATCAAGCTCGAATTCCGCCCCGGTTATTACGCGCCCGCGGACTTTCAGCACTCAGGCAAGGAAGATCGCGAGCAGGAACTCAACGACGAGTTGGCGAGCGATCTGCCTGCCACCGACATCGCGGTCTACCTTGACGCCATGCATTTCCGTCTCGACGAGAATCGTTACTTCATGCCGGTATCGCTGCTCGTGCCGGGCTCGCAGATTCCTTTTGTGAAGGGCGGCGACAAGGATAAGGCCACGCTCGACATCATCGGCGAAGTGATCGACGAAGTGAAGCGCCCCATCGGCCGCGTGCGCGAGACCGTCAAGCTCAATCTCGATCCAACGCTGAATGCGCGCCAGAAAAACATCCAGTACACAACGAGCTTCAACCTGCCTCCGGGCAAATACGAGTTAAAGTTCGTGGTGCGCGAGAACCAGACCGGCCGCATGGGCTCCTTCGAAGCGGATGTCACGCTGCCCGACATGAAGAAGGCGCCGCTCAAGATGAGTTCGATCGTGCTGTCGGCCATGCGCGAGCCCAGCAAGAAGACTGGCAAGGAAGTCGATCCGCTGGTTCGCAACGGCCAGGAGTACGTGCCCGACATTGCGCACGTCTTCCGCCAGGATCAGCACATGTATCTGCTCTATGAGGTCTACGATCCGACGCGCCAAAAGGCCGACACGCTACCCAAGGGAGCCAAACCCGGCATCAACCTGCTCTCGAGCCTCGAACTCATTCAGGGCTCAACCAAGGTGTACGAAACGCCGCTGGTTCAGGCCAAAGCTATCAACGTTGAAAATCGCGATGCCGTCGCGGTTGAGATGGACGTGCCGCTCGCCGGATTGAAGCCGGGCGCTTATCTCTGCCAGTTGAACGTGATTGACGATGCAGGCGGCAGCTTTGCCTTCCCGCGTTTTGCCGTGCTGGTGCGCGACGCTGCGCCTGCCGCAGCTCCCGCGCAGCCTCAATCTTCAGCGGGCGGCGGCGCGCAATAGCCGGCCGATTTTTGCGCGGCCTCTCCGTACGGGCAATGCCTGCAACCCGACCCGCAGCACGAGCCGCGCTTCAAATGATAAGCAGCCGTAAACACCATGTTCGGCCCTTCGAAGTA
>PLST01000174.1:19356-20824 GCA_003164255.1 Acidobacteriaceae bacterium
CGCGCCCGCAAAATCAAGGTCATTATTTTCGATGTCGACGGTGTGCTCACCGATGGCGGCATCTGGCTGATTCCGGTCCCGGTGACCATCGACGGCAAGCCGGAAACAAAGATGGTTGAGGCCAAGGGATACAACGCGCACGACGGCACAGCCATTTCGCTCGCGCGGCTCGGAGGCCTCAAGTGTGGCATCATCACCAAGCGCATATCTGACACGGTGGCCATGCGCGCGCGCGACCTCAAGCTCGAATTCGTCTATCAGGGCCAGGCCTTCAAAATGAAACCAATTCGCGAAATCATGGACAAGGCAGGCGTTACGCTCGAAGAGATTGCGTATGTGGGCGACGACGTGATTGACCTGCCGGTGATGCGCAAGTGCGGCTTGGCCATTGCGGTCGCCGATGCGCGCGAGCGCGTCAAGGCAGAGGCACACTACGTTACGCCCAATCGCGGCGGGCACGGTGCGGCGCGCGACGCGGTCGAATTCATCTTGGAAGCGCAGGGGCAGCTCGACAAGTGCACCGAGGCGTATATCGACGAAGACAATCCCATCTCGCCATCGATGGACATCGGCAAAGGCGGGGATCTGAAGTGAGCGCGCAGACTGGCAACGGGAAAAAAGCGGTAGTCCTGCTCTCGGGTGGTCTCGATTCCGCCACGGTGCTGGCCATCGCCCGCGCGCAGGGCTATGAGCTCTACGCGCTTTCGTTCTCGTATGGCCAGCGCCACATCTGGGAGCTTGAGGCTGCGGCCCGCGTGGCAGAGTCTATCGGCGTCGCCGGCCATCGCACCGCGAAGATCGATCTGCGCGTCTTCGGCGGGTCGGCACTCACCGACGATATCGCAGTCCCCAAGGGCCGCGCCGTGGACGAAATGAGCCACGGCATTCCTGTGACCTACGTGCCTGCACGCAACACCATCTTTCTTTCCTTCGCGCTCGCATGGGCTGAGGTGCTGGGCTCAAGCGACATCTTTATCGGCGTCAACGCGCTCGATTATTCAGGCTATCCCGACTGCCGTCCTGAGTTCATCCAGGCCTACGAGATCATGGCGAACCTTGCCACCAAGGCCGGAGTCGAGGGCCGCCAGTTGTTGAAGATTCACACGCCGCTCATCGCACTCTCGAAGGCCGACATTATTGCCAAGGGCCTTGAACTGGGCGTCGATTACGCGTTGACGAGCAGTTGCTACGATCCATCGGCAACAGGTGAGCCATGCGGCCAATGCGATTCGTGCCTGCTGCGCCAGAAGGGCTTCAAGGAAAACGGAATCAACGATCCGCTTCGATACCCGAAGAACTAGCTGTTAGCTTCTAGCCTCTAGCTCGTTTGAAACTCAGGCAATCGAACTGGACCGAATAGAAACAGAAAAGAATGCTGATAGCTGAAATTTGGAATGAGAAAGAACAAGCTGGAAGCTAGGAGCTAGCAGCTAAGAGCTGCTTTTATGCCTTACGCAGTCAAAGAAAT
>PLST01000574.1:0-490 GCA_003164255.1 Acidobacteriaceae bacterium
TTGATGGCGACGATGGAGGGCTCGTTGACGACGATGCCTTTGCCGGCCGCGAAGACGAGGGTGTTGGCTGTGCCCAGGTCGATGGCCAGGTCGGATGAAAACATGCTGAAAAGCGAACGCAGGCCGTGAGAGCGAGAAGTGCGCGATGGATAACCGTTCAATGCCATTGGGAGACTAACTTTACCTCAAAGTTTATTGTACGGCCAATGGGGGCGGAGCGTATGAATAGCGCGCAGATGGGGCGAAAATGACAGAACGGGGAACGGGGAACAGGGAATAGGAAATAGGAAATAGGAAAACTTCTGGGGTTGGGTGAACTGCGCTTAGCGGCTGAGGCGGGCGTGTATCACGCCGAGGCCTACGCCGGAGAAGGTGCATCCCTGAGTCTCATCGCACTCGTAGTGGATGACGATGGGGAAGTCGCGGCCTTTGAGGGCACTGGCAGCGGGGCTCGACGTGTCGATGCGGAAGGCCTTGCCTGCGCTGGTTT
>PLST01000574.1:538-4069 GCA_003164255.1 Acidobacteriaceae bacterium
GGAAAGTCGGGAACGAAGGTCCAGGAGGCGGTGCCGTCAAACTGTTTCTTGGTGCAGGGGAGCGTGCCCTGTGAGGTGAGAGAGGAAACCTGGCCGTCAGGACCGGCGACTGACTGGAAAACGTCTTTGTCGTGCTCGCGCTGGAGTTCCAGGCTCTCAAGCCGCGCAAGGTTGACGGCGCGGGCTACGGCGGCGCGGGACTCGGCGCTTGCATCGATCTTTTTGCCGGACCTGGGTTGGGTTGCCTGGGCATCGGGTCCACCATCGGGTCCTGCCACGTTGCGGGGATCGAACTTGACCAGGATGGTGTCGTCGCAAAGGACGGCGCCGAAGGGGTCCTTGAGCTGAACGTCGATCGACAGCGGGCGGGTGGAAGCGGTGACAGCGGAGACAAAGTTCGGACGCAGCGCCGGGGTGCTGGGTTCAATGGTCAGGTTGTAGGAAACCTTGTCAGTCCATTTGGCGGTGAGATGGCCCTGGAGTCCGTAGACGTTGGATGTGACCGCGCCCATGTCCATGGGTCCGCTGGCGCTGCCCGGAAAGAGGAAAAAGACGGCGAGGGTGAGACCGACGACCAGGCCGAGGCCGANNCCGTCTGGAAGCGTCTGGCTGGCGGCCGGAGCTTCGCCTTCAGCGGGAGGGCTATCAACCGGAGTTTGAACGGTGGGATGAAAATGGCCCTGGGCTTTGAAGGAGTCCTCAGAGATGTCCCGCTCTGACTTGACGAGTTCGTAGCTTGGCTCGGGGATATGGACTTCCGCAGGCGGAGCCGGGGCGGACGGCGGTGCTGGTGGGGGAGGCGGGACGTCGGGTGGAGCGGCTAGAGTGTCGGGTAGCGCGGCGCTTGAACCTTGCGCGGCCTGCGGCTGGCTGGCGGGACCCGGCTCGGCTGGCGATTCGCCGCTGGCGTTTTGCACATCCGGATCCGTCATGCTTTATTCCTCTTCAGGGCCGTGCAGCATCGGTTCAGCGTTCAGTGTGAACGGTGATTTGGCCAGGGACGGATGGATTAGAGAAGAGAACAAAGCAGCCCGCCTCTGAAGATAAATACGTCGAAGCGCATGGCCCAGGACCGATGCGCTTGAGATCACGGTTCACTTACGATTCGGGTCTTTTGAATCAGTAATATTGGACCACGCCCGGGCAGGGGATTGGCGGCGAAAAGAGCCGTGATGGACCTATTTTGCCAACGGTGGGCCCGGCAGCGCGGCGTTGCCTGGAAGACAAACCGGCCCAGGCAGGGGTAACCATGGACCGGGTTTCATTGGGTACCGGGTTGTTTCAGTCGAGGCCGTTCTGGGTGGCCTTCACGAGCGTTCCGCCCGACTTGGTCGCGTAGTAAACGCTGGATGCTTCTGTAGCGCTGCTGTCGTTGTCTACGACGATTCCGGTGGTGCCGCCGCTTGCCGCATACGCAGTGCTGGCCGCATTCACCGTGGGAAAACCGTTGGTGATGTCGAGGCTCAGGATGCACCCACCAGTGCCGCCTAGATTGACGGCGATACAGTCATTGGTTACGCCGGCGAAGAGGTAGTCCTTTTGGAGGGCGGTGTTGTAAAACTCGGTGACGGGCGAGGAGTCGGCCGTTCCGGTGGCAAGGGCTGCCGTTTGGCCACCTGCACTTGAGTTCATCACTCCGCTTGCGTCAAAGCCGACACTGTAGAGCGTGGGAAGCGTTCCGTTTCCGGTTCCGGCCACAAACATCAATGGAGTTCCGGAGCCGGTGTACCAGGCGTTATTGAAGTCAGGATAGTAGGGTGCATCGGAGTTGGTGTTGGCCGCACCAACTGGAGTGGAGACCCAGCTGGCCAGCGTGGTGGGGGCCTGGACTACGACGGCGTTGGTCCCGTTGGAGTTGAAAGTGGCGTAGACCATCTGGCCGCCGTCATCCACGATGACCGAATTCTCAGATGTGGCTCCGGGGGCGACAATGGGCCCGTAGAAGACCTGCGGTGAACCGCTGGCTGTGGTGGCGTAGTCGATGCGGCCGTTGCTGTCGGTAAAGAAAATTTTGTTCGATGTGGAATCGTACACGGGGCCTGAGGGGATGGCGTCGATGGGGAGACTCCAGGCAATCGCAGGTGCGATGCCGCTCGAGAAGATATTGGCGATAGCGAACAGGTAACCCGAGCCGCCAGCGGCGGTGCTGTAGGTGGTGGCGTAGGCGATGTTATTGCCGTAGTCGACAAAGGCAGCGGTGGTGGAGCTCTGGGTGGTGGTGCCGCCGTCAGGAGAAAGCAGGACCTTTTGATCGATGGCGTTGTTGCCGCCGGCGCTGCCTGGAAGCGCTGGGGCGGTCGCGCTCGAGCCGTTTGAGCCGGAGGTACCGATGGTCAACACGTGCAAGTAAGAACTGCCGGAGAGATTCTCGATATAGGCGAGCTGCGTGCCGTCGGTTGAGAGGGTGACTGAAGCCGGCACTTGTCCCGTGCCTGACCGGTAAGCGAACATGACCGTCGGTCCGTAACCTGGGCAATGGCCGGTTCCTTCTGGGTTTGAGTAGAGATTGTTGAACCCGACAATGTTGGCTTGACCGTAATTGTCGTTCGTCGTTGGCGGCGTGGGGATGGCGGGGATCCCGATCACCACGAAGTCATTGGTGCAACTCGGCACAGTGGTTACATTGAAGACGTATTTTGCCGGAAACGTCTCGCCGCCACCCGGGTTAGGCGCCGCGTTCATATTCACTGAGAGAATGGTGCCTGTATTGTCGTTTCCAGGTCCCACGAATGCCGAAACGTCTCTGTACTCGTAGTTGTTTCTGCTGAACGGGTACGCGCGCACATTCACCTCGAGAGTGTCGGCGGCGTTCATGAAGTCCAGACCGTAACTGTCGAGTGCCGGGCTTGTCCCCGGATAAATGAGATTGTCGTAATAGTACTGGGAGTCATAGGTCAGGGTTGGGTTGGGGCCGCTCGGATAGAGCGCATAGGTTCCCGCGTAGTTGTCATTGGCCGTTGCAGTCACGGTGATGCTGCCTTGGGTGGCGAGCCAGGAACCGTTGCCAAGGTTAACTGCGCTCACGGTGCCGGAGCCGGTATCGTAGGAGCCTTGGAGCCCGCAACACAGCGCAAACGAGAGACTACCGTCGTACGTAGCCGTAAAGTACGGCATGGCGTTGGGGGCGCCCAGCGGGACGTTCCAGTCGCGGTTTCCAGCGGTTGCCGCTGCAGCGAGCTCTTTGCGATGGTAACCGGGCCACTGGGCTTGAGGATGGCGCTCATACCAAGCCTGAATCCAGCGGGGATCCCGGCGGTGTTTTTCGTTGATCGCCGGGTCTTTCGATTCGCGGAAGAGGACATGATGGCGGGTCCAATCGGAAACGAGCGAAACATGCGGCGAGGGCGCTTGCGCGGCCAGATGAATGGATGGGATTGATAGGCAACTGAAGACCAAAAACGTCAAAGAAAACTTCGTACTTGCGATCATCGTGTCCTCATTCAAGGCTCCCCAGGCAAGCGCGACCCCGTAAGAACGGATCGGGCGCAGGACTGCTGCTGATGGTGGAGGGAACACGCACTGGGGGTAGGG
>PLST01000086.1 GCA_003164255.1 Acidobacteriaceae bacterium
GGTCAGGAGCTCCTGCTCCAGGAATACCAGCGCAACAGCACCGACGATTACACGGCCGCCGTCGATTGGAAGCCCGTTGAAGGCACCAAGCTCACCTACGAGGAGCAGATCGACCGCTACAAGGGCGATTCGTATTTCACGTTGGCTCCGCAATTCCTTACCGTGCAGGAGTCGGACGGCACCAAGGTCCAACTGCTCACGAGCTACATGAACTTCCTGCCCTATGGCTACAGCGCCACCACCGGCGCGTTTACGCCCGGCGGCAACGGTTGCAACACCACGAGCATGATCAGCTCCACCACGGCCCTTTATGCCAATGGCGCCGGCGGGCTGCCGATCATCGACCCGGCTTGCAACGTCCTTTCCAGCTACCTCCGCTCACAGCCCACGCGCGTGACGTTCCCGACTGAGATCTTCCGCCTGCAAAGCTCCAGCATCAAGAACCTCTCGATGAACGGCAACATTCGCTACACCAACGCCAATATGAGCGTGCCCAACTACTACGAGATCTTCCAGGGCTTGCAGGGAGCCAACCGCTCCGTTGCCTTCTCAGGCAACGCCAACGCCAAGCGCGAAGTCGTCGCCATCGATTACGGCGTAGTGTGGCAGGTGTCCAAGACGGTCAGCATTGAAGACCAGATCAATTACTCGAACGCGCACCAGCCAGGAACCGCCAACGGCACCTCTGGCACCACCGTCACTGTGCCTACGACGGCCGGCCAGGAAACCATCAACTACACAGGTCTGTCGAGCTGCACGACGTTGAACTCGACTACAACCAGTCCGACTGGCTGTAAGCCGACCACATCGTTTGCAACCGGCGGTCCCGCCATTGGCGGCACGCAGGCCGGCTACTTCGGCCAGATGTTCACCACCAACAACGCAACGGTGAGCTGGGATGCCACACCCCGCACCATTTTCTCCTTCACCTGGCGGTATCAGGACCACCTCATTTCTGAAGGGCAGGGAACAGCGGCGCACAATATCCCGATTCCGGCCAACAATACCACCTCCGGGACGGTCACGATTCACGAGAACGGCGGCATCGTCACAGCCGCCTTCCGCCCCGCGACCAACTGGGATATCAACGGCAGCTTCGAGGCCATGTATAACGACAGCGCCTTTACTCCCATGGGATTCCGCCAGCTCCGGCACTATCGGGTGCACACCCTCTACCGGCCGAAATCGTGGGCTACGGTCTCCGCGGCCTACAACGATCTGGAGCGGCATAACAACACCAACAACAACCAGCACTTCACGGGCAACACCACCGCCTACTTCGGTCCGCTCGATCACGTCGACCATTCGCGTGTGTTCAGCCTTGCCACTGAACTGTTCCCGAACGAGCACTACGGGCTCGATCTGAATTACTCCTACAGCGACGTTTACATGGCCGAGAACGGCTGCTTCCAGGGCGCGGCGACGCTCATGCCGGGCAGCACCAATGTTCCGGGCATCGCCACATCCACCGGCTCGCTTTGCGGCGCAGTCTCCGCCGGTCACGGATCGAATACCATTCTTGCCGGCCCAGCCAACAATTTTGCCGACGCTCCCACGCAGTTCGTATCGGCAGCAGTCTCCCTGTCGCCTAATACCAAGCTCCACTCCAATCTCGGTTACCGCGTCAGCTCTGTGAACGGCAGCCGCTTCTTCACCGATCCAATGGACGTCAATGGCTCGCTCGTGTCCAATTACCAGACTCCCTTCGTGAATGTGGCGTATACGCTTCACCCAGGGCTGATCTGGAAAGCGGAATACAACTACTCCGGTTACACCGAGGGTGGCGGCCATTCCGGCGCGCAGTATTGCATGAACAACCCCGCCCTCGCGGTGGGCAGCACCAGTGAAACGCCGGTCGCCTGCAGCTCGATACCGAATACCGCGATGAACCCGGCCACGCCGATCTACGGTTTCACCGCGCCACGCGACTTCCACGCCAGCAACATCAACATGGGCGTGCACTGGGAGTTCTGAAACAGACTGCGTGCCGTGGTTCGTGATTCGTGGACCGATCGCGAACCACGAACCACGCGTTACGAATCACGAACAAGGAATCACGAACCACGGGAGTACTACCATGAGCAAGACCATTCGCATGCAATCTGCGTTGGCGGCGGTCATTCTGCTGTCCGGCGTGGTGGGCTTCGCCCAGACCTCCGGGGAAGCGACCTACAAGGCCAAGTGCCAAAGCTGTCACGGTGCGCAGGGCGTGCCGAATCCGGGAATCGCCAAGGCCATGGGCGTCAAGCCGGCCAGCGATCCTTCGGTCAAGTCCCTGAGCGAACCGCAGATGATTACAGACACCACGAACGGCAAAGGCAAGATGCCGGCCTTCAAAGGCAAGCTTTCCGATGCCGAGATCAAGGCGTCAGTGGATTACTTCAGGACCTTTGCCAAGTAAGAACGCGGGTTTCTGAAGTAAAGCAAGAGAAAGTGCAAGTGCAAGCGCAAGAAGCAGCCGGCGCGATCGTCGGACCCAAACCCTCGATCGCGCCGGTCTGCGTCCGAGGGTCCCTGTTACCATTGCCGATGCAGCACCAACTGGCGCCAACACGGGCCTGAACTTCCACAACAACCACGCGGCAAGCGCAGTTCTGCGTGTGCGGGCCGGCAAACATCAAGGAGTTATCGAATGACTAAATTGCTTCGTTCCCAAATTGTGCTGGCCGCAGCCGTATCGCTGGCTGGCGCCATGTGCTTCGCCCAGGACGGCGCAGCGACCTACAAAGCCAAGTGCGCCATGTGCCACGGACCCACCGGCACACCCAGCGCCGGCATGGCCAAGGCCATGGGCATCAAGCCCGTTTCCGATCCATCAATGAAGGCGCTCACCGTGGCGCAAATCGAGGCCACCGTGAAGAACGGCAAAGGCAAGATGAAGCCCGTTGCGGGATTGACCGACCCGCAGGTGAGCGCCGTCGCGGCGTACTTCAAGAGCCTTAAGTAGATCCGCACCAGCGGTCGTATGGTTGTCGCGCTCGATTAAAATCGGCGTAGTAAATTGACGGCGGGCTCGCCATCCCATGGCGAGCCCGCCTACGCATGGAGGCTGAGCAGACGTGTTGGCATTTCAAAAATTCCGCGAAGAATGGCTTCGTCCCGCGCTGTTTTTCGGCAACAATCCGATCAGCCTGGCCGGCGGCGCCATCACCACCGCCTCCGGCGTCACCATGATCAGCTACTGGTTGGCCGAACTCTCAGGCCATCTCAGCGACAATCCCTATCTGGGCATCATCTTTTTCTTCCTTCTTCCCGCGCTCTTTCTTTTCGGCCTGGCGCTGATACCCGTCGGCATTTTCCTGCGCCGCAGGAAACTCAAGAAAGCCGGCGAGATTCCCGCCACATTCCCAAAGATCGATCTCAACGATCGCATCTTCCGCCACGGCATCGACATCGTGCTGGTGGCCACCATCGTCAATTTCCTGGTGGTCGCCACGGCCAGCTATCACGGCGCGGAGTACATGGATTCCCCAAAGTTTTGTGGCGCCTCCTGCCACGTGATGGCGCCCGAATACACGGCCTATCAGATCTCCGCGCACTCCCATGTGCCTTGCGTCGAGTGCCACATCGGCACGGGCGCGCAAGCGTACGTCAACGCCAAGATCAACGGCACCAAGCAACTCCTTGAAGTTTCGCTTCATCCGCTCGCGCCTCTCGCGCCCAAAATCATTCCCAACTATCCCACCCCGATTCCATCGCCGGTCAGCAGCTTGCGTCCTGCGCGCTACACCTGCGAGGCCTGCCACACGCCCACGCGCTTCGACGGCGACAAATTGCTCGTCAAGTCATCGTTCGCCGACGACGAACAGAACACCGAGTCGCAGACGGTGCTCATTCTCCATTTGGGCGGCGTTGACTCGTTCTCGCAAAGGAGCGGCATTCACGGCGTGCACCTGGGCCACATCGAATACATCACTACCGATCCCACGCGCACCACAATTCCCTGGGTGCAACGCACCAATCCCGATGGCACTCTGACCACCTATGCCGCGACGGCCCTCAACGGCGCACAGCCCCAGGGCGACCGGCGCGTGATGGATTGCATCGACTGCCACAACCGCGCAGCGCATACCTTCGTCACCGCGGAGGAAGCCATCAACAGCGCCATGACCGCCGGCGTAATCAGCCCCTCGCTGCCATTCATCCACAAGGAGGGCCTGGAACTGCTGAAGACCCCCTACGCCACCCAGGAAGAGGCGCGGGTCCAGATTCCTCAGCAGCTTGAGGCCTTCTACCGCAGCCAGCATCCCGAGGTCCTCACCGAGAAAGCGGCGCTGGTGAAGGATGCCGGACAGGAACTGTATCTTCTGTACAGCCAGAATGTGTTTCCATTCATGAAAGTCACCTGGGGAACTCATCCCAACCACATCGGGCACCAGGAGTATCCCGGCTGCTTCCGCTGCCACGACGGTGACCACGTGGCCAAAGACTCAACCAGCATCACCCAGGATTGCTCGGCCTGCCACAACCTGCTCGCTGTGGAAGAAGCCAAACCCAAGGTACTTTCCGACCTCGGCATTCAATAACCACGCCCCGGCCGCAAGTTGCCGCGTTGCCCCATC
>PLST01000563.1:0-8892 GCA_003164255.1 Acidobacteriaceae bacterium
CGCGCGAGAATTCAAGCCAGTCGCCGAAGGCCGCGGCGTTGTAAATGAACCAGGCAATGGGAGCGGCGATGACACAGGCAGTAAGAATCCAGAAGACGCGTGACTTCAAATCACCACGCCTGAGGAGCACGAAGCCGATCGCGGTCCAGGCGAGCAGAGCCATGATCCAGCCGTCATAGCGCGTAAAGATGGCGGCGATGAGCGCGAGTGCAACACACGCGAGCAAACGACCAGATCGCGCGGGTTCGTTGTCGAGTGACAAGCGCCACTCAACGAGCCAATCGACGATCCAGATCATCTCGCAGACGAAGAGGGGCTCGGTCATCGCGGTGGTCTGCAGATAAAGCAGATTGGGATTGAGAGCGAAGAAAGCGAGGGCGAGCGCGCAGGCGGCGGGTGAGAGCCAACGGCGCGCGAGGCGATAAAGGCCGAGGCAGGATGCGACGTAGGCGAGCGCCGAAGGGACAGTGCCGGCAATACCGTTGGCCCACCAACTGTAGACCTGCACAAAAGGGAGCATGAGGATGTGCGGCAATGGCAGCCAGACGGAGCCCAGTTGCGAGAGGCGGGGCTGGTGGCAGTCAAATACGCGACGCGCAATGTGCAGATGGGCAACGGCGTCGCCCCAGTTGAGAAGCGCACCGTTGCGCCAGCTCCAGACGATGGCGGCAAGAGAGAGAGCGACAGAGCAGACCAGGACGGCGAAGGTCTCAACCGGGGCGACGGGAGTACGCACACCGGCCGCGCGCGCGTTGGATTCGTCAGTCAAGGTGAGTGAGCTCGCGGAACTGAAGGAAACGGTCGTCGATCTCCTTCCGGGAGAGTTCGGCAATGCGCTCGGTGCCAAAGCGCTCCACGGCAAAGGAGCCCATGACGCTGCCGTAGAACATGGCACGGCGGTAGGCGGCGGGTGTGAGGTCAGGCTGCGCGGCGAGGTAGCCAAAGAATCCACCGGCAAAGCTGTCGCCTGCTCCGGTGGGATCCACTACTTGTTCCAGAGGCAGCGCGGGTACTTTAAAGGTGCTGTGGGCTGTGCCGTTGATCGGGTCTGCCTTGCGGAAGAGCGTGGCGCCGTATTCGCCGTGCTTGATGACCAATGAGCTGGGGCCCATGGCCATGACGGCGCGCGCGGCCTGCACCAGGTTTTCGTTGCCGGCAAGCATGCGCGCTTCAGTGTCGTTGATGAGCAGTACGTCAAGACCCTTGAGCACTTCAAGCAATGCGGGGCGATGGTCCTTGATCCAGTAATTCATGGTGTCGCCGGCGACGAGTTTTACATCGGGCATGGCTTCGCGCACGCGCCGCTGCAGCACGGGATCAATGTTGGCAAGGAAGAGAAAGTCGGAGTCGCGGAAGGCGTCAGGAATCTTGGGCTCGAACGAGGCAAAGACATTCAGATCGGTCTGGCGAGTCTGGGCCTCGTTGAGATTATCTAGATAAGAGCCTTCCCAAAAGAAACTTTTTCCGGGGGCGCGCTCAATGCCGCGCGTGTCGATCCTGTGGCGAAGGAAGACGGCCTCCTGCTCGGGACCGAAGTCCTCGCCGACGACGGCGATGACCCGCACATCGGTAAAGAAGCTGGCTGCAAGNNGTTTCAATTGTGTCGTACGCAACGCTGCCTACTACGGTGATTGCCATAATTCTCCTGTGTCGGGAAATGAAACCTCAGGGCTAAAGCCGCGCCCCTTCAAAAAACCTACCAGCCAAGATACTTGCCGAAGAGCAGCTTGAGCTTTTCTTTTGCCGCCGCGGGAATCGCATCGGGTTGGGTGAGCACGGCGAACCTCGCTGCCGAGGCACAGGCGCATGTCCGCTCTTTGGGCATGGCGGCTACAGCCGCTTTAACCACCCTTGCCGCGTTGTCCGCATTCTTGTGCAGCACGGCCACAATCTCTTCGATGGTCACTGAATCGTGGCCTTCGCGCCAGCAATCGTAGTCGGTGACCATGGCCACGGTGGCGTAGCAGATTTCAGCTTCGCGGGCCAGCTTGGCCTCCTGCAGATTGGTCATGCCGATGACGTCGGCGCCCCAGCTGCGATAAAGGTGGGACTCGGCCTTGGTGGAGAATTGCGGACCTTCCATGCACACGTAGGTTCCGCCGAGCTTGCCAACAACGCCGACCGCCGCACAGGCGTCGTAGGCGGCTTTCGCGACAGTGGCGCACACCGGATCGCCAAAGGCTACGTGGCCCACAATGCCTTCGCCGAAGAACGTGGAGATGCGATGAAAGGTGCGGTCGATGAACTGGTCGGGCATGACAAAGTCGGTTGGCTTGTGCTCTTCCTTGAGCGAGCCGACGGCGGAGACGGACAGAATGCGCTCGACGCCGAGTTTTTTGAATGCGTAGATGTTGGCGCGGAAGTTCAGCTCAGAGGGCAGAATGCGATGGCCGCGACCGTGACGAGCGAGGAAGGCCACTTTGCGGCCTTCGAGGTCGCCGAGGACAAACGGGTCCGACGGCTCGCCGAACGGCGTCTCAACACATACTTCGCGCACATTTGTGAATCCGGGCATGGTGTAAAGTCCGCTGCCGCCAATAATGCCAATTTCTGCCTCAGCCAAGGTTCGTTCCTCTTTCTCAAGCAAGCTTTCAGCCTTCAGCTATCAGCTCGCAGCTCTTGCTTCATGCAACCAACCAGCTACCGGACAAGGGGCTGGTCAGCCGCTACGTTGTTCACCGCTGATCGATCAGCCGGATGGTTTCCATGAAGACGTCGCCGTCGATGGTCAGGCTGCGGGCGCTGACTTTGTCCATGGTGTCCTGGGCGGTGTGGTGATAACTGTTGTTGGGCCCGTAATCGAGGTCGATGATGTCGATGGAGGGCACGCCGCGCTCGACAAAGGGCAGGTGATCGTCTTCAACCGCCATCTCGCGCTGGAAGAAGTAGCGGTCGTAGCCGAACTTGTGAGCGGCCTGACCGACCAGCGAGACCAACCATGCGGTTGAATTCGATTCGCGCTGAATGTCAAGGTCCTTGTCGCCGATCATGTCGGCAAGCATAAAGGCCTTGATCTGGCCGAGGGTTCCGTCGCGTCCCCAGCGGGCCGCAAGGTGACGGCTGCCATAGGTTGAATCAGAGCGCGACCAGGCGTTGATGGCTTCTTCGCCGTCGAAGAAGACGAGCCAGACGGAGTAGCCGTCGAGCTTTTTTCCGCCGGCAGTGTCAGCGTGGAGGCGATCGCCGATGGCCATCAGGAGGCCGGTGGTGGCGGCTCCGTCGTTTGCGCCCACGAATCCGATGTTGCGGAGCGGATAGTTGGTTTCGTAGTGGGTGCCGAGCAGGATGACGCCGGTTTTTTTGCCGGGGTAGCGCACGATAAAGTTGCACATTGGGACCGGGCCAATGGGCGTGTCGGCAGTGAAGGTGTCCTGCTCAAGCTGGTCGTGGTTGCCGAGGAAGTGGCTGCGCAGAAATTCTTCGGCCTTGATGTGGCCGGGGCCGGTGGGCCAGCGCGGGCCGATGGCGACGAACTGGCGGGCGTAGTCGAGGGCGTGTGCGCCATCAAAGCGCTGCTGCGCGGGAGCGGGGAGTGTCGCAGAGAGTAGAAGGACGGTGGTGACTATGAACCCCGGTCCCCAATTGCGAGGGATCTCCACCCCGCGGACGAAGACCTGTCCGCGGGGACCCCGGACCCGGGGCACCCATGAGAAGAAGATCATTGCGCGCTCTCCTTCGCCTTCCTGGCTTCCGCTTTGACCTTTCTGGCTTCCTCTTTGGCCTTGCGCCTGTCGGGATGCACCCACCAGGCCACGCCGATGCCCAGGACGTAAAGCGAAAGCATGGGAACCGCATAGAAGCACATCGTACTTGGATCGGGGCTGGGACAGATAATCGCGGCCACCAGGAACACAGCCAGGATCGCGTAGCGAATGTTCTTCCACAAAAAGCGCGGGCTCACGATGCCGAACAGGGCCAGGAAAAAGATGAGGATCGGCAACTCGAAGCTGACGCCAAGGCCGAGAATGATCGACAGAAAGAATCCCGTGTACTCCTCAATCGTGACAATGGGGTTGAATTTGCTGCCGAACCCAATGATCAGGATCTTGAGCGCTCCGGGCAGCACAAAGAAGTATCCAAAGGCTGCGCCAATGAGAAACAACCCAACCGTGGCCGACATGAAGGGGATGACAAAGCGCTTCTCCTTCTGGTAGAGTCCCGGCGCAATGAACAGCCACACCTGGTAAAGAATGAAAGGCGAGGCCAGAATCGCTCCCCCGATCAGCGCCACCTGCAGGTAGAGGTTCAAGGGATCCATGGGGTGCGTGTAATTCAGCTTGATGTGCAGATGATCGAGCGGAGCCTGCACAAAACCGTAGAGCTTTTCGTGGAAGAAGTAGGCTACGAAGAAGCCGATGGCGAGATAGATGGCGGAGTGGACAATGCGCTTGCGCAGTTCCTCCAGATGCTCCATCAAGCTCATGCCGGGCAGATCGGCGCGCTGCGTGACTGCTTCTCTTGCCTTGCTGATTGCGTCTCCGGGATCAACCATTGTGGGCCGGCTCCGTCGTACTGTTCGTGACCTCTGCGGCGTTTTCTATGGGAGCGGATTCATTCGCGGCCGGAATCTGTTCGGCAACTGCCACGGATGCGGCAGACGGCGCCTCTTCGACCACTTCGGTTGGCGTATCGGGCTGGGTATCGGGCTCGGACTTGGCCGCGGGGACCGGCTCGCCGGTGGAGGGAGGCTTGATTGTAGGAACTTCAGAGGCGGCGTTGGCCCGGGCCTCAGCAACTTCGTCGTAGGTGCTGCCGTAGGGATGGGTCGTTTCGGTGGCCGGAGTCTCGGTTGCGGCGCCGGCTTCAATCTGCGCCGGCGGATTGGCTGCTAGTTGCCGCTGACGCTCCTCTTCTTCCTTCTTGCGCCGGTCGGCCTCCTCGGCGTTGCGCAACTCCTCTTCCATCTGAAATTTGAAGTCGTTCGAGGCCTTGCGGAACTCGTACATCAGCTTGCCGATCTGGCGTCCGATTTGGGGCAGGCGCCTCGGTCCAAAAACGACCAGCGCCATCACCATCAGGATGAGCGAATCGGCCATGCCAAGATTGGCAACCTCGATTGTTGGTGGAATAACCATGAAGGACCATGATACCTGCCCGCGCGCGACGCTCACAAACTGCTATCGGACAGAATCCGGGCTGGATGGGGCCGGGATGACTGGGCCGGAATGGATGAATCGAGGCCCGGGGAGGCAATCAGAAGCGGGACACGGCACGCGGAGTGTTGGAAACGCGTTAAAATAAGGTGGAATGGTGCAGTGAGAGGGCGAGGCTTTTCCAGCTATCCGACCACTGAAATCTGCGCCCATTCATATAAAAGGGCGGCAACAACCCCGTGGATGGGGAACCGTTGAATGAGTAGGCCAAAGTGCCGATAACTTCATTGGGTTCAGTGCATCCGCTGCAGCCTGTGTGCTTTCAACAACCCCGCCCGCTGTCCCACGAGGGATGAGCCGGGCTGAAGGCGGAATAGAGTGACCCTGATCCTTGACGCAGAGACGGCGGCCTCGCCGCAGGTTGCGGACGTTTGCAGCCTTGAGAACTACCTGGCGCTGCCAGACCACTCGATGGATGAACGCATCAGCCGAGCGCGCGCGAAGCTGGGCTCAACGGCCATCGTTCTAGGCCACCACTACCAGCGCGACGAAGTGATCCGCTATGCGGACGCGACCGGCGACAGCTACAAGCTGTCGAAGATCGCGGCAGAGACCGATGCGCGGTACATCCTTTTCTGTGGCGTTCACTTTATGGCCGAAAGTGCCGATGTGCTCGGCAGGGATGGCCAACAGGTAATATTGCCTGACTTGAATGCAGGCTGTTCGATGGCCGATATGGCCGAGATTTCGCAGGTGGAAGACTGCTGGGATGCGCTCGAGCGGCTGGGTCTGGCCGGGGAAACGATCCCGTTGACTTATATGAATTCGACTGCGGCGATCAAAGCCTTTTGCGGCGAGCGCGGAGGGTTGGTGTGCACGTCGTCGAATGCGCGAGGCGCCTTCGAGTGGGCCTTTGCGCGGGGCAAGCGCATCCTGTTTCTGCCGGACCAGCACTTGGGGCGGAACACAGGGTATTCGATGTGGATTCCGCTGGACGAGATGGCTGTGTGGGATCCGTGGGCAGTGCAACTCGGCACAAATGTTGGCGGGCAGACGAAGGAGAATCTGTCCAGGGCGCGGGTGATTCTGTGGAAGGGGCATTGCGCCGTGCATCAGCGCTTTCTGCCGGGCCACGTGGACACGGTGCGCGCCAAGTATCCAGGCATCCAGGTGATTGTGCATCCCGAGTGCCGCTGGGAAGTTTGCCAGAAGGCCGATGCACTGGGTTCGACGGAGCGGCTGATTGCCCTGGTGGAACAGGCGCCGGCGGGTTCGATGTTTGCCGTGGGCACCGAGATTCACCTGGTCAACCGACTGGCCCGCCGTTTCGGCCCGGAAGGCAAGAAGATCATCACACTGGACGATACCGGCTGCCTGTGCACCACGATGTACCGCATCAGTCCGCAGCACCTGGCGTGGGCTCTTGAAAATCTTGTGGAGGGCCGCGTGGTGAACCGCATCCAGGTGGTTGCCAGCGTGAAGCAGTGGGCGCGCGTGGCGCTGGATCGGATGCTTGAAGTGGGGTAAAGCAGGGAATAGGGAATAGGGAATAGGGAACAGCCAAAGCTTGGCTGCACCTCTTTCTTCTGCGAATGTTGAATGTGCAAGAACGTGCACATTGCAAGCGAGGTACGGGCCGGACTCACAACTTGACGAAATCATCCGGTGATTCGATTTCGTCGTATCCTATAGACAGGCATCTGAGTCATGAAGACCTTTACGATCGACGAAGCGCAATCCCTGCTTCCTGTTCTTGAATCGCTGCTAAAGCGGGCAAATGAAGGCAAGCAGGCCGCGGAGCAGGTTGAAGCCGGGCTGAGCGAACTGGCGCGGCGGATTTACCTCTCCGGCGGCATGAAGGTGGATACCGCGAGCGTGGCCAGGCAGCGCGCGGAGCTCGAAGAACATCTCAAGCTGGCGCGAGAGAGCGTGGCTGAGATCGACGCCATCGGCGTGCAGGTGAAGGATCTCGAAGCCGGACT
This sequence comes from Acidobacteriaceae bacterium, assembly GCA_003164255.1. GTDB lineage: Bacteria > Acidobacteriota > Terriglobia > Terriglobales > Acidobacteriaceae > Telmatobacter. The sequence goes on from PLST01000563.1 coordinate 7,076, forward strand.
GCTCGATTTCCCGTGCCGGCTCGACGACCAGGTTGTGTTGCTGTGCTGGCGGATGGGCGAGACCTCGATTGAGCATTGGCACACGGTTGAGGCGGGATTCAAGGGACGGCAACCGCTGGACGAACGCTTTCGGCGCCGCTCCGCATCAGGCAACAAGCCGAACTGAGCCCGCGCGCCGCTCTGACTGCGCTGGCTTTCGGCCGGGACAGAGAAAACCCAAGATCAAGAACCGAAATCCCACGAATCAAGAACGAGGATTCATGTTTCTGACCGAAGCCGACGTGCGTGCCGAGCTGACGTATGAGGGGTTGATCCCTGCGATTCGCCAGGCGCTGATGGATTACTCGGCGGCCCTGGTGGAGCAGCCGGCCCGCATGATGCTGAGAGCGGGTAATGCCGAGGGGCACAACAACGGATGGTTTGCGGTGATGCCGGTGATTGCGGGCGACGTGATGGCGGTGAAGACCGTTACGTTTTATCCGGGGAATGACGAGCTCGGCCTGCATACACACATGGCCATCGTGGAGTTGTTGCGGCGCTCCACTGGCGAACCGCTGGCGGTGATGGACGGGCGGCTGATCACGGAGATGCGGACCGCGGCGGTGTCTGCCGTGGCGCTCGACGTGCTGGGTGGTACGGATGTGCGAAGCCTGGGGATTCTGGGCAGCGGAGTGCAGGCGCGATCGCATTTGCGGGCATTTGGGATGGTGCGGCCGGGGCTCAAGGACATTCGCATCTGGAGCCGCACGGCCGACAATGCAAAACGGCTGGCTGCTGAAACCGGAGCGCGTGCTGTAACCATCGAGGAGGCAGCAGCAGCCGATGTGGTGCTGACGGTGACCTCAGCCGGAACACCAATCCTACAAGGCCGCTGGCTCGCTCCCCATGCCCTGGTGATTGCGGTCGGCGCTACCGGCGCTACCATGCGCGAGCTGGATGACGAAGTGATGAGAACGAGCTTCATTGTTGCCGAGTGCAAAGCCGCGGCCGAGCGCGAATCGGGTGATGTGCGCATGTCCGGCGTCAAGGTGGATGCGGAGGTGGGCGCCGTTGCCGCAGGCTCAACCGCAGCACCGCAGGGCAGGCGGATCGTTTTCAAGTCAGTTGGCATGGCGATTGAAGATCTGACGGCAGCAAGGCTGGTGTGGCAGTCCAGAGCTTCAGAGTCAAAATAGAAAACAAAATTAAAACGCCGGGCCGATGCTTCGCGTGACGGATGCAATGCGTCGAGGATCTAAATTGAGATCTGAAGATCTGAATCGAGCGAGTCACGCTGCATTCATACTTGACACACGACATTCACAACTCACGCCGTGTTCGAAATTGAACATGCATGCGCGGCAATCGCATGATGTGCGCATGCGGAAACGAATGCAAGTTGCGCATTTCAAAATGCGCGCCCGCGTTTGATTTCAATTGTTCAAATTCGCACACTCGCAAAATGCTTGTTCGAATATGAACACTCGCAAAAAAAGATGAACCAACGCGTGAACTCGCGCGTATTAAGGGCTAACGGTTCGCTGCGCAGCCGGGTCTAACCCGGCAGTTCCCCCCTCTGCTGCGATCGCATGCAGAGGCGCAAGCAACCTTCAACGAAGATTGGAGATTCTTCACATGAAAAGTGGAGTCACGATATCCCTGTCTGTTGCAGCACTCGCTCTTGCCTCTTTCCTGGCGAACGATGCCCAGGCGAAAGACAAAAAGAATTTACCGACGACGGAAGACGTCGTCTCAACCAGACAAGAGTCATCAGTTGCGTTCATGGTGCCTGCGCAAGCAACGCTTGTGGAGCCTCTCGATCAAAAGAAACTGCAGGC
>PLST01000563.1:8910-10650 GCA_003164255.1 Acidobacteriaceae bacterium
GAAGGACGGCAAGACTGTTCCGGTGAAGGTAACCATCGTGGGTGTGTATGCGGCAGGCGATGAAGCTGATCGGCAGTTGAATGTGTGGTCGCAGAAGGCCGGGGCCACCGAAGAAGAGAACGTTTTTGCAGGCGTTGATTTTCATAGTGACACGGCGAGCAACGATTCAGGCTCATTTGTGTCGTCCGGCAAGTCACAAGTGAAGCTGCCGAAGGGCAGCGGGCTGTCACTTGCGATCGGTCCGGAGCAGGACGCGCAGGGAGGCCCGACCGGCGGCGCCTGATGTTGATTGAGGCTGCCTGTACGGTGGGGCTCTAAGGCGGACCAGAAAACTGTTGAACCGATTCGGCCGGGGATGCACGCACATCTCCGGCCGCTTTTTCTTGAGAGCGAACATTGAGAACCATCAAAAAAGACGAGCGGTTTGTGAATTCGTTGCGTCCTAGAGAGCGAGGGGTGTAGCTCGGGGGCCGGGGCAAGGGCTGGGGAGACTTCTGCGGGCTTGCATTCTTGCATCCAATGGGACAGGACACGCGCTGAAGCGATACCCTTGAAGATGATGAGATACCGGGCAACGAAAGAGGGCGGCATGAGGATTCCAATCTGGGTGCGGTTGCTTCCCGCGGCTGCCCTGCTGCTGGCCGGGTGCGGCGACTTCTGGCAGGCGCCCGACGGCGGCAGCACAAGCTTTTCGCTGAGCAACAGCGGCAACATTAGCTTTGTTCCTGGCGCGACCAGCGGCAATACAGCAACCATCACCGTGACACCGACAAACTCATTTACCGGTACTGTGAGTCTTGCCTGCGCGGTCACCACCACGCCTTCGAGCGCCACGAGTCCGGCGACATGCAGCCTCTCACCGACATCGGTCGCGATCAGCAGCACCTCGGCGCAAACAGCGACGCTGACGGTCGCCACCACATCCTCGACGACGGCCGGAGCTTACGACATTACGGTTACCGGTTCTTCGGGCAGTGTTTCGGAAACCACTTCCGTTTGCGCCGACGTGAGCACAACGTCAGGCACGTGCAGCGCCGCGGCCGGCACCAGCGGCAACTTTTATATCCTGAGCAGTAATTCAATTGCGGGTTATTCCGTCAGTTCCGGCGCGCTGAACGCGATCTCAAGCGGTTCTTACACCTTGAGTGGCGCCACCGCTTCCTCCGTCGCCATTGGCCCGAACGGAAACTTTCTCTACGTGGCTACGACCAGCGGCTTCATCCCGTTCACCATCAACACCAGCACCGGTGCGCTGACCCAGGGGACCGCCTTCGGCGACCAACTGGCTGAGGCGATCCAGGTAGACCCGTCTGGGAAGTGGCTGCTGGATGCCTCAGCCGCAGGGCAACTCTTTGCTTATCCAATCACTTCCTCAGGCACAGAAGACACCAGCCGCTCGATACAGACAACGACCTACCTGGCCGGCAACACAGTTGAGCAGGGTGGGCTGGCTATCTCTCCAAATGGGGCGCTCGTTGCCGTGGCCCTTGGCAACACCGGAACCCAGGTGTTTCCCTTCAACGCCAGCAACTCCGCGCCCATCGGCGCTGCCTATAGCCCGACGACCAAGCCCTATGGAGGATCCGGCGCCTCAATTGCGGTCGCATTTGACCCCCAAAATCGGCTTCTCTACATCGGCGAGACCGCAGCCTTCAATTCCAACACGAATTCCGGGGCCTTGCGCGTCTTTACCGTCGGATCGAATTCTCTCACCGAGTTTTCTTACTCGACGCCGTATGC
>PLST01000250.1:0-19268 GCA_003164255.1 Acidobacteriaceae bacterium
ATGGCAAAGAAGTTCACACCAATCGAGAGGTTGCCGTATTCCGGCGAGGTAAGCAGGCTCCAGTAGGCTCCGCCATTGCCGTCGATGCGCGTGTTGGTCTCAACGTGGTAGCCGGTCAGGTACTGCCCGCCCGCGCTCACATAGAAGCCCGACTGCGCGTCGCCGCGTGAAAACTGCACGTTACCCTGGTTGGCGATGACGCCGCCCCAGATTTGGCCGGCGTTGCCGAGCGAGTTCCCTGCCGGATCGCGAAGGCCGGCATACGAGAGCTGGCTGTCTTTGACTGGATCGCGCACCAGGCTGATCGAGATAGGTCCGCCGCCGGGACGCAGGAAGGCGCGGGCCGTGAAGGTCGAGACCAGGAATCCGTATGGTGTGTAGCCGCCGGCAAAAGCCGCATGGGCAAAGGCCAGTTGTGCCTCACCGCCGATGCCCACGGCGTTCTGCTGAGCGGGCGGCGTGTTGGCCGTGTTGGTCAAGGTGCCGATGGGCTCGGGAATCACCATAAGGGCCGAGCCTGCGGTGGTGGACTGCAAAACTGTGATGGTGGCTGACCCGTCGGCCTGGCCCGAGTCAAGAAAGACCGGCTTGGCGACGATGGTGAAGCGCGCATGGAAGCCCATAGGCACAGAAGCTTCAAAGGGCGCTTCGAGGGCGGCCAAGTGATCGTAGCCCAGGGCGCCGGAGCGATAGTTGATGAAGCCGGAACCGCCGAGCCAGCCACTGTAGCCGCTCTCGATCGATTGCAGCTGCGCCTCCGCCTCTTCGCGTGGATTGAAGGGCCTTTGATCACGCTGAACGCGAACCCACGGTCCACGCAGGGGTGGAAGATTACGTTGTTGGAGCTCCTCATCGGAAAGGCCTGCGCCGGTTGAGGAAGGCGGCGGAGCGGGTTGGTTGGCCTGTGCGTCGGAGGGCGCTTCATACGGAACTGAAGTTCCCTGCGCGCTGCCGGAAGGCACCTCGTGAGCATTACTCAGAGCTGGTGTGTTGCCGAGTGTCGATGCGGATGTAGATGCGGACGTGGCCTGCGCGTGCCTGTGGACTGCCTTGACTTTGCGGCGTCTGCGTACAACGTGTGCAGTGACGGCGGGAGGCGGGGTTGCGGCGGACGGCTTTTCAGTCTGTGCCGGAGCAGCCTGCTGGCGCGGCACCGAGTAGGCGCCGGTAGCGGCCTCCTGCGCGGAAGGCGTGTACTGGGCCACGTTGTATTGGCCGGTGACTACAGACTTCTGCGTTGCTGGCTGCGTATTCGCAGGCAGCGAACCTTGTGCGTTGGCCAGGTTGTGCACCACCGGTATGGAACCCTGCGTAAGCTGGCTGTCCGTCTGCTCGGCAAACTCGGCCTGCACCTGCGCGGCCATCGCCCCTGTGGGCCTGGCCGTGATGCGCAGGCGGGATTCTTGAACGGGTTGCGCAGGATTCGTGCGCGGAGGCCTGGGCAGTGCATTTGAACTCTGCGGAACGTAGATGGGAGCATTCGAAGGCGCGCTCGAATGAGGGCTCGTCGCGGGCATCGGCAGCGGATCGCTTGACGGCGAGTTCAACCATTGACGCTGCGGAGCGGTCAAAGGTGGCGGCCCCGAAAGGCTTACAGGTGGCTGGCTGGCCGTTGAAGGTTTGTAGCCGGGCAAAGGCGGCAGCTTGGCTGAGGGAAGCGGATCGTTGCGCGGATCGAGGAGTCGCTTGGTGTCGCCCGGCATGGGGGTGCGATAAGAGCCGGCAGGATAAGCGAGGCCCGCGTCGAGACTCTTGATCGCAGAGCCTGGAGGCATGAGGGCAAGCGCCGAACGCCAGAAGTCCGCGGCGCGCTGGTTGTTGCCTCGGGCCTGCTCAAAGCGTGCGGCGAGGGCGAGAATCTGCGGGTCCGACCCGAACTTGCCGAGCGCCTGGCGGAGCCATGCCTCGGCCTGCGCCATGTCTGTCGCGGCGAGCGCAGCGCCGATGGCGCCCTGGTAGTCGCCGGATGCGGCTCCGTCCATCGGTATGGATTTGTAGAGCGTGACAGCCTCGGTGTAGCGGCCCACGCGCGCATAGGCACCAGCAACCGCAAAACGCACAGTCAGGTCGTCTGGGTAGTCCTCTGAGGCAGCCTGCAGCAGTTCGACACCCCGCAGCAGATGGCCCGTCTCCATGGCGGTGTCGGCACGGCGCACGGCCCAGTTTGCCCATAGCGTCTGCGTCTGCTCGCGTTGTGCCGGGGTCAGATCGGCCCGGGCATCCAGCCGCAAAAGCACGGGATAGAGCCCGACATCGTCCTTGGTGTTGTAGAGCAGCCAGGCGTGCTGCACTTCAAGGCCGGCCGGAGCGGGCGAGCGATGCAAGAGGTAGTAGTCCTCCACGCGATTCAGGTAATCAGTGGCGTGGACCGAATCGCCAACCGCGACATAGAGACTGGCAATGCCCTGGACGAACTCGATGTCGGCTTCAAGCTGGCGGCGCACGTCGGGTGGGATCTTGGCGAGCTCATCGAGAGCTTCCGTGTTCTTGTTGCCCGACATGAGCGAGAAGATCAGGCCCTTGTACGCATCGGAAGCCTGGGAGTGCGGCGCGTTGGGCGTGATGGGCACGGCCTGAACGCCAACTGAGTATTGCGCCTGAATCAACGTCGCGCCTGCCGCGTTCGTCAGGGCTGAGCGATAGACGGCGTCGCGCGGAGCCAATGCGTGGGTCCCACTTCCCTGCTCCGGCTTGAAATGAAGAATGCCATGCAGAACACCGTTCACAAGGCCGGAGGCCGGAGGGTGATAGACGCCGTCATGCATCACCATGCCGTTTCTTATGGCTGAGCCCACCGGCGCGTTACTGATCGTGAACGACTGCTGATGGAAGAGCTGCTGGTCGGGCGGCTGTGTCGACGGAATCACCGTCACCGCCGGATTGGATCGGTTCGCCGACGGATCGGGAGCCAGATAATGCGCTCCGCTTGGAGCTGGTGCGGTATAAGGAACCCCGCGCTGTTGCTGGTTCGACGATTGCGGCTGTGGCTGAGCGAGCACCAGCGGTGCCTGACCGTTGTAAGGATCGGGTCCGTAGGCGGGCAGCGGCGGAACATGCGTCGTCTTCGCAAATGGCTCGTTGTCGGGGTCGAGCAGCTGATGCAGATCTTGCGCGGTGACGGCGCGATGCGCGCGGGTATCCTGCTCGGGATAGTCGAGCTCGTGCGCCAGCTTGTCCACCGGGCTGGCCGCGGGCATGGCCGCCAGCGAGGCGCGCCAGTAGTCGGCCGCGCGCTGATTGTCGCCGCGTGCCTGCTCGTACCGCGCCGCGAGCCCGAGAATAGCCGCATCGTTGGTGAAGCGCTCGAGTGCCTGGCGCAGCCAGACTTCGGCCTGCGTCTTGTCATTGGCCGCCAGCGCCGCGCCAATCGCGCCCTGGAAGTCTCCTGAAGACGCATCCTGCATGGGCACCGTCTTGAAGAGCTTGAGAGCTTCACGCGACCGGCCGATGCGCGCGTACCCGCCGGCCACGGCCTTGCGTACCGCGAGATTGTCAGGAAACGCCTGGTTGGCCGCATCCAGTATGTCCACGGCGCGTCGAACGTCGCCATTGTCCATGGCTGCGGCGGCGCGGCGAACGCTCCAGTTGGCCCAGATGTCCTGGACCGTTTCCCGCTGAGCGGCCGTTAGATCGTTGCGGCCGCCAATGCGCATCAGCGACAGATAAAGGGCGCGGTCGTTGCCGGTGTTGTAAAGCAGCCACGCGTTCTCGACATCGACGCTCGGAGGCGGCAGGGTCTTCAGCTTGACGTAGTGAGCCTGCACCCTATTCATGTAGTCCGTGGCGTGGGCCAGATCGCCGGCGGCAGCGTAGAGGCCGGCCTCGGTCTGCTCAAACTCGATGTCGTTCTCAAGCTGCTTGCGCACCGGTGCTGGAATCTGGGCAATCTCCTGCAACGCGTCAGCATTGCGGTTGGTGGCTTGCAGAGTGGAGATGAGACCCCTCCACGCATCAATGCGATTCGGATCTTTCTGCAGTATTTGTTGATACAGGGCGTAGGCCTGGTCGGTGTTGTTCCGAAGCAGATAAATGCCCGCCAATTGCAATTGAAGAGCCACGGTGGGCTGGCCGCCGGCCGCTGTCTGCAGCTTGACTGAACGCTCCAGCAGGCCCTGCGCAACTTCATACTGGTTGCCCTGTTGGTAGATGGCGCCCAACATCGAGAGGAATCCGGGATCGGCGAGTGACGCCTCGTAGGTGGCCGGAGGCATCTTCTCAACGTCGCCGATGGCCAGCGTATCCTGCCCCATCTCGTGATGCGCGCTCACCAGCCCCATCCACGCCGAGACGCTGGCGGGATTGTCCGTCACCAGCTGCACGTAGAGCGCGGCTGCCTGATCGTAATGCTTCGCGGCCATCAGGATGCCGGCGTATTGGAGCTTGGTATCGGCCTTGAGTGTTGAGCCACTGTCAGGGAACGGCAGCGTGAGAGCCTGGGCCAGCACGCGCTCCGCATCGCCGCTGCGTCCCTCGGCCTGATAGAGGATGGCCAGCGTACGCAGATACTCAGGGTCGCGCGTGAGCGCGGACTTAACCCCGGCCGGAAAACGCGCCGTGGTGGCGAGCGCCTTCTGGTTCCGGTTATCGCGAGCATAGGAGAGGAACAGCCCGCGCCATCCGTCCGGCCTCGAAGGTTCGAGCTTGATCAGTTCCTCATACACTTCAGCAGCCGCCGGATACTGTTGCTCCCGGGTGAGGGTTCCGGCCAGGCCATTGAGCGCATCGGCGCTGCGCGCGTTCACGGCCAGCGCGGCGCGGTACTTCACCGTAGCCGTCACCAGGTCGTTTTCGTCCAGGGCCTGCTGCGCCTCCGACATCGTGAACCAGAAGCGCGAAGTGGCCAGCGCTGTGTCAATGGTCTTCGCCTTGTAGCCGTTCTGCTCGGCCTGCGACAGAAAACTGATGGCCGCGCCAAAGTTCTTTTGCTGCATGCGCAGGAAGCCCATGCCGGCCGCGGCCCGGCCGTTATTCGGATCGGCTTCAAGCAGCGCGGTGAAGCGGGCTTGAGCATCGTCGAGCCGGTGCGCGTTGAGAGCGGCAAAGGCCGCGCGCTCCTCCGGTGTGCGCGCAATGCCCGACTGCATCTGCGCGAGCTTGGACTCTTCTGTCCTCAGGTTCCCGGCGACCTCAGTGTCCTGTGGATGTTGCTTGAGGTATTGGCGCAATTCCGCGGCTGAAGTGGGATTGGCCGCGTTCCACAGCAGGGCTTTACGCAGAGCGGCTTGCGCGTCCGCGTCCTGTGGGTGCGCCTCAAGAATGCGGATGCCCTCGGCGCGGGTGCGGGCATCGTACGTCAGCATGGTGCCCAACGCGATTGCGAAGGGCGCCGATCCAGGGTTGCGATCGGCCATCGCACGCANNCTGGCGGTAGATGCGGATGGCCTCGTCGGCTTTGCCCTGGCGCGCCAGTTCCCCGGCCTTGCGCAACTCGCTGCTTTCGCCCTCGGTGCTCGTCATGGCCGCGATTTTGGCAATGTTCGGGTCGCTGGGATGCTCGCGGCGCAAACGGCCCAGCGCCTCGTCGGACTTGTCTGCCGCTCCCATGAGTTTGTAGTCCCGTGCGAGGCCGGCCAGGGCTTCAGCATTATTGGGTTCCGAGAGCAAAACCTGCTGCCACAGTTGAACGGCCATGTCGGGCCGTCCGCGCGATTCAAGGGCACGGGCTTTATCTACGAGGGCGGTTCGGGGAGATGCGGAAGGACCAGCCGAAGGCTTATTTTGGGCGAGACCCAACTGGAGCGCCAAAAGCAGGCAACTCAAACCAATCGAAAACCGCATCCAAGCCCCGCAGCCGTGGTTCATCTGCGTTTCCATTCTACTTTCAGTTCACCCCCGGGGCCAAACTGGATCACGCCGTCCAGAAATCCCATGGCGAACAAGGCAAGATTCTGATCGTAATACGTTAAGTCTTTGCCGTACAAACCCGTAGACCCATCCCTTAACTGGCTCAAGCGGACTCTCTGCTGGGCAAAAATCCGCGTGAGGCCCGGGTAGGCCTTCAAATAGGGCAGCACGGCCGCCGAAAATCCCACAGGTCCATCTTGCGCCAACGGCAGACCCTGGTCACTGACCTTTTCAGGGGGCGCACCATGATCGGCAAGGTATACGCTCATGCCGGGGATCGCTTCGAGAACGGTTTTGCGCGTCCCGCCTTCTGGGGCCGTCATTCCTGCCCACAGGTAGACGCGGATCGCGTCATAGCTGCCGCCCGGCCCCTCGGTCGCCATACCGGAGGGTTGCTGCTCCGTTACGGGGTGAAATCCGTCGCCGGGCACATACTCCACCCAGTCCATCGCGAAGCCGTGGCGCGCGCTTTGGCTGAGCAGCAACGGGATGTTGGCGCCGATCCGCCGCCATGGTCCGGCTGGATCGAGCGATGCAAGCCGCGCGAAGAGAAATGGAGGCAGATAACTGGGGTTGACCAGAAACGTCTGGGCGGGTGCGGCGTGGCTGGCTGGAAGCGGGAGAGGCTCGTTCTTGTGCCTGCCTGTTTTGTGCTGCGCAGGCTCGGCCTCCGCTTCCGGGCTGGACAGCTGCGGTTGGTTGGCCAGGGTGGTCTGATGGACAAAGCCCGTTGCGCCTGGAAGCAGCATAAGCCCAAAGCCGGGCAGATCGGCCACTTCAGTGGCGGCAATCCGGGCCATCATTCCCTTGCCCAGGCTGGTGTAGAGGGGCGCGTTCCACAGGCGGCCGGCCTCCACCAGCGTATAGGCCATCCAGAGGTCGGCGTCTGAGGCGGAGTTCGCGTCGAGGGTCTTCCATGCGCCGTCCTTGTCTTTGCCCCAAAGCCACGACGGCAGGTTGGCAGTCAGATCGTTCCTGGCGAGGTTCATTTGTGTCCAGCTCAACACGCGATCAAACTGGGCGCGGTCGTTGCCCGCAAGGGCAAAGAAGAGCGCGTACGCCTGCCCTTCCGACGTGGTGTGCTGGTCTCCCTGGGGATCAAAGACGCGGCCTTGCGGATCGATGAAGCGGGCTTCGTACGCGTTCCACAGCGTCCAAGGACCTTGCTTGCAGCCACCGGTAGCACACACCATCAGCAGCACCAGGAGCGGCAACAAACGCTTCCCCGCGCGGGATGTTCCAGGGTGTATCGCTTGCGTTCTCCAACTACTTGGTTGCGGTGGCGATCCGGTTTCAAAGCCGGAGAAGGTTCCGGCCTCAGCTTCTTGCAGAACAACCTCTAAGGATAAACGGCGTCAGGGCGCGCCGGGTGGTTCCCTCGCAAAGGAGAACCACCAGTCGCACCCTGCCGGTGCTCAATTGAAATTATGTTCCGATTTAGTCTTCGATCATCCGCAGGCGGGCCCGGGCTCTGCCACGCAGCCACTGGCGGGTCCAAACGGCAACCAGGAAAGCCAGAATCAGAACGATGACCGCAACGATCCACGGCACCTGGCGCAGCCACAACTCGAGCCTCACCCACCACGGCACAGAACCTACGTGATACACGCCGGAACCAATCCTGAAGGACTGAAACTGGGTTCCGTGGAGAACGGCCACCGACCCGGAAACATCGCTCGACTGCTGCACCTTCATGAAGGTGTCCAGGAAGGGCTCGAAATTATCCCCATCGCGGAGGTGAATGGCCACGATGCTCCGGCTGCCGCCGGGATCGTACGGCGACTCGATGCCTTCAATCACGGCGTCGGGCACGCCGGAGGCGGTCAGGTCGCCGGATTCAGTGTGCTCTTTTGAGCCCAGCTTCCACCACGCATGATGGAGCGGGGAGAAGAAGCCCTGCGTATCGTGCACCTGGATCTGGCCGCTTCCGAGCGAAACGGGAAGGTCGCCGCCGAGCTTCGCAAATGCGGGCTGATCGTTCCCTGTGCCGATGATCAGAAAGTCCGAGTTGGCGCCCGCGTGCAAAGCATCCGGCCCGTCGACGGTCACGCGCAACGCTGGAAAACCGGTCTGGCGGCCGAAGTGGCCCATCAGCGTGACGAAGGCTTCAATCTCCTGCGCCAGGGGTTCATGGGGTAGCACGACCTTGGTCTCGCCCAGGTCGGCATAGCGCGTGAATGGGTATCCGGCGTTCGCAAACAGCTCAAGATTGGGCAGCGGTGTGTAGTTCGGATAGCCGCTCAGGTCAATATACGAATCGCGCAGGATTGCGCCCTGCATGTTGATTGGCGTTGTATCCTGGCAGCCTCCCTTCTTCAGCAACTGGAAGGTGAAGTCGAATGAGAGCGAGTTCGAGAAGGGGCGCAGATTGACCACCGGCACTGATACTTCTGTTTCCATCTTGCGTGAGGCTTCCTGCCCGGGAAGCAGCGGAAGCGAGCCGAGAAAGGCATCGTTGACGCGCACCTGCATGCTCGAGATGGGACCGATGGGAATCGAGTTGTAGCGATATACGAGATGGAGAACGGCATTGGGCCGGTCGTCGTAAAAAATGTCGGGCGGAATGCGGAAATAAACGTTGAGCGGTGCAGTGCCATCGCCCTGCAACTGGTCGGAGGAGGCGTAATCCCACAGGGCAATCTTCTGGTCAGTGCGCGCCCAGCGCGGCGCGCCATCGGCCGGCTGCCGTTCCGGAAGCTTGAACGCATCGATCCCGGTTTGCGCCCCGGCAAGCATGTCGCTGTGCAGAGCCACGGCCTGGGCCGCAACTACCAGTTGGTCAGGGGTCCCGCCGGCCACGATCAGCAGCTTGCTGTATGGATCAGACGGATTGGTGCGCATGGCCACCGTGGGTCCATTCACGGTGGGCAGCCCGAGGCTAGCGGGCAGGCTTGAAGCGTTTTCGGCGATGACGATGGCGTTGCCAGCGGGGATGGCGCCGATGTGCACCGGGAAACGCACCGCGCGGTTCTCAGAGATCATGCCGAAATAGCTGGTGATGATGCCCGCGGCCTGGATCGCCTTGTAGGAAGGCTGCGCGGCAAAGACGATGGGCACGCTCGGCGGCTGGATGACGGCGGGATCGAGAAACGGCTGCGGCAACTGCTTGAGGTCGTCGGCCAAAGGCAGCAGGTCGCCGCGAATGTCGAGGAACGTATTGCGGTGAACCCGCGCCCACAACGTAGTATTGGCCGGGTCTTCGCACACCATCGTATAGTGCCCGATGAACTCGAGAGTGAGGGTGTTGTTGTGAACCAGCAGATCGGTTGGAATGTCGAAATCCGCCTCCGCGTCGCGGCTGTCGGAGCCGCCCACCTGTCCGGGTGTGGGCTGGATGGTGGCGAATAGCGTTCCGTTCAGAATGAGCTTGATGTGCGACAACTGCGGAAGCAGGCTCGGAGAAAAAGCGTAGTAGACGTGAATCTTTGCCGTGCGCACGACGTGAGTTTCAGGCAGCGTGAAATAGATGCTGTGCAGGCTGTCGATGCCGTGCATCTCAATCTGCGGCGAACCGGCGTCATTGAGGGTAAATGTGTCCTGATAATGGCCTGGCGTAATTGCCGCATTCTGCGCGGCTGCCGCGGGATTTTGCGGGCCCGCCGCTGCCTGGCCAAGCATACCCTGCGCGCCGCCCAACAGCAGTGCCGCGATCAGAAGGAGCACTGAAGTGCGGGCAATCGAAAGCGTATTCGAAGGCCTGTCCTCCTTGTTCCGGTCGGTGAACAACGCGCGGAACGTCTGTGCCAGCCCGTGCATGGAGATCTGGAAGATGCGGCCCAGGCTGTTGAGCACATTGTCGCTCTCGCGCGATTCGCCCCAGCCCAGCCATGAATCCGCTCGTGAATAAAGCACCATGGTCAATACTTCCTCTTCGGCAATCGAAAGACCTTCAAAGTGCACCCGCAAAATGTCTCCTTCAGAGGCGACGACGGAGGCGGGCAATTCAGTGGCGGCGGCGGGCGATGGGAAGGCCAGGCGCACCCTGGATTGCGGGCTCAGCTGCAACGGTTGCTTGAACCGGATGCTGCTGCCACCCGGCGACAGGTTGATCGTCTCCCCGGCAAACGAGGCGCCGTCAGCCAGCCGCGCCACCACGGGCGAAACCACATTGATGCGGACCGTGGTGCGCACTTGCCTCAGCTCGCGCGCTACGGCTGTGCATACACCCAGAATGATGATGTTGAAGATGCACCAGATCACGTTCATCAGCACCGTGCCCGGCCGCTCCCGATCCCAGATGAGGAAGCGCGGAATGGCTACCAGCAGGCCGGCGATGTTGAACATCAGCATGATGAGAAATGGCTGCGCAATGCGCGTATCGAAGAATGTGCGCTTGACGATGCCGCCTTTTGAGGTCACGTTGAACTTGCCAAACCGCGGGTTGATGAGCGCCATCATCGTAGGCAGCAAAATGTAAGGCGAAAGAACGGTCTCGTAGATCTCGTTCCAGAACGAGTGCCGGTGTTCGCCCTGGATGCGCGAATTGGTCACGTTTGAAAGCGTGAGGTGAGGCAGCGCGTAGGCAAGGATCGCCGCCCAGTATCCGGGGATGTTGGTGTGATTCAGCAGCAAGTAGATCAACGGCGCGGTCAGGAAGATCAGCCGCGGCACCGCGTAGAGAAAGTGGCACATGGCGTTGAAGTAGCACAGCCGCTGCGCAAACGTGAGGCCTGGCGCAAAAAGCGGATTGTCGGTGCGCAGGATCTGGATCATGCCGCGGGCCCATCGGATGCGCTGGCCCACATGCGCTGAAAGCCGCTCGGTAGCCAGCCCCGCCGCCTGGGGAATGTTGATGTAAGCTGTGCCCCACCCGTTCATTTGCATGCGCAGCGAAGTATGCGCGTCCTCGGTCACTGTTTCCACCGCAATGCCGCCGATGTCGTCGAGGGCGGCGCGGCGCAGCACCGCACAGGAGCCGCAGAAAAACGATGCGTTCCAGAAGTCGTTGCCGTCCTGCACTACGCCGTAAAACAGCTCGCCTTCATTGGGGATCACGCGAAACTGTTCGAGGTTACGCTCGAAAGGGTCGGGCGAATAAAAGTGATGGGGCGTCTGCAGCATCGCCAGCTTGGGATCGCGCACAAACCAGCCCACGGTCATCTGCAGAAAGCTGCGGGTGGGCACGTGGTCGCAATCGAAGATGGCCACCAGCGGCGAAGTGAGGGTTTTGAGCGCGGTGTTAATGTTGCCCGCCTTGGCGTGGGCGTTGTCAGCGCGGGTTTTGTAGCCAATCCCGGCCTCGAATGCGAAGCGTTCAAACTCCTTGCGACGGCCGTCGTCAAGAATGTAGACGTGTATCTTGTCGGCAGGCCAGTCCATGTTCAACGCGCCCAGCGCCGTGTAGCGCACCACATCGAGCGGCTCGTTGTAGGTGGGGATCAGAACGTCGATGTGCGGCCATTCCTCGGTGTTCTCAGGCAGTGAAACCGGCGCCCGGCGCAACGGCCAGATGGTCTGGAAGTAGCCCAGAAAAAGAATCATGAAGGCGTAAGCCTCGGCCCCCAGCAGACAGAGGATGAAAAATACGTCGAGAGCGCCCCAGTGGGTGGACGGGTCCCGAAAGAACTGGACCACCTGCATCACGCGCCAGTACCCGTACCGGAAGGTACAGAACATCGACATCATCATGAGGGTGAGCGTGACCAGGTAGGAATCGGAACTCGAAGCCATGGCCAGGGCCATAAGCAGGCTGATCGTGCCCAGGACCGCCTGCTGCGGCCAGGTGAGCGGAAGAATGGCGAGGAAACAGAATGCCGCCGCGGCTGCCAGCAGGAAGATGAAACGGAAGAGGCGGGTAAAGAAGTTCTCCCCTGCCCCGATGTCCTGCCAAAGGCCCGATGCCGTCATCTCTCGCTCCAGCGGACTCCACGATAACTGCTGCTCGCGGATGCGGATTGCGTCTTGACCCATCCGGCAAGGGTTCCAAAATCCTCAGCTACGCTGGAGCTTGGTGCGTAGTCCATCACCGTCATGCCCTCGGCCAGCGCCTCGCTCACCGCCGGAGAGCGGCGCACCACGAACGGCAGAAGCCGGTCACCCAACTGCTCGCGCAGCACCTCGCGAATATCAAGGTGCAGCGGAAGCGAGGGGTCAAACTGATTAAGCAGGTAATACGGCATGGCCGGCTTCATGGCGGGGTTTGGATTGTGCTGGAAAAAGCTGTCGATGGAGCTGACGCTCACCACCGAATTCATGTCGGGGACCATGGGGACCAGCACCAGCGGGGCCATCTTCAGCACGCGGCGGGTGGTGGCGCCCGAGGCCGTGGCCAGATCAACAATCACCCGGCTTACGCCTCGTGAATACTTGCCGATCTCGGCGCACAGGGCTTCCTGGTTGCTCGATTCAGCTCCCAGCCCGTCCGGATCGATGGTCACCATCTGGATAGGTGCATCCGTGCTGGTACCGGGAGGGCTGAAGGTTCTCAACTGTCCGGGGCGCTGATCGTGCGCGCCAAAGAAGAACGGCAGCAGTCCGTAGGCCGCCGTATCCACCAGCAAAACCCGTTCGCCTCGCGAGGAAAGCGCTCGTCCCATGGTGGCCGCGAGGCTGGTTTTGCCCACGCCACCGGCCAATGAGAAGAGGGCCAAAACCGGAGCCCGCGCTGGAGCCGGAGCGGGAGCTTCTTGGGGAGTGCCCTGTGTTTCAAAGACGCCGCGAAGCGCATACCAGCGTGAGGTAAGCCGGTCGCGGGAGCCTTGCAGGGTATCTTCGGGCGCATGCGGCACGGCAGGTTGAGCGGGAAAGTCGGGCCGATCGGGCGTGAGCCAGGCAGGACGCTCAACGGGCTCCTGCGCCTCGGGCTCCGGCCAGCTCTGGGCCCAGGGCTGAGTGCGGGCGGTTTCGCGCGTTTCGTAACTCTCTTCGCGAAGCGGAGGCTGCGGCGGCTGGCTCGCGGCCGGCCTTTGTTGCGGCGCATGCGCGTAAGCCGGGTAATCGTACTGCGATGCCGGGGCGGGCGTGGCTTCGGGATGAGGAGCCAAAAAAGCCGGAAATGGTGCAGCCTGCGCCGGTTGCCATGCAGCCGGCGGTGCGGCCTGGGTCCGTTGCGCGGCCCATTGTGCCGCAAGCGCCTCGCGCGCTGCCTCGGCCTGCAGCGCTGCCTCGTGGACGGCACGCTCCGATTCCTGACTGGCTGCAAGTTCGGCTGCTTGTGCGGCTGCCTGCTTCGCGGCTTGCTCGGCGGCCAGTCGCGCCTGTTCCTGCCGCGCGGCATTTTCGGCTGCCAATCGCGCTTGTTCCTGCTGTGCGGCATGCTCGGCGGCCAGGCGCGCCCATTCCTGTTGCGCGGCCTGCTCGGCAGCCAGCCTTGCCTGTTCCCGCTGCGCGGCTTGATGCGCGGCTTGCTCGGCGGCTTTCCTTGCGGCATATTGCGCGATCAGTTCGGCCTGCCGGGCCTCTTCCGCGGCACGCGCTGTTTCGGCCAGCCGCTGCACCTCCGCGGCGCGGTCGGCTTCTGTGCGGTGATCGATGTGGGAGAGATCAGCCAGGGACGGCTGGAAGCCAGATTGGGCCGCATGCGATTGCTCGGCTTGAAAGGGCTGAGGCGGAAACGGCTGCGACTGAAACGGCTGCGACTCGCCCGGTTCGGACTGAAACGGGTGAGGATCAAAGGTCTGAGGCTGGGACGTGGCCGGCTGGGACTGGGTCGCGGCAGACTGCTCGGCTTCCAGCGCCTGCTGTACGCGCAGCCTGACCTGTTCCCGCGTCTGTGCCCGCGATGCGGAAAAGTCACGGTATTTTGCGCCGTGCAGATTGGCCCAGGAATAAAGCGTCGCTACATCGTCAGGCGTCTCATTCTGGTCGTACGGCGGTCTACGATCAGTCATACGTCACCCCGGTACCTTCCGCGCCTTTCCTGTGTCCCTCGCCGGATCAATCTACGAATTTGTATCTAAGTAGTGGAAGGCCCAGACGGACTTCAAAAAAATCGGAGGATATCCTCAACAGGAATCGTAGTCGCTCGCTGTTGACAGAACAATAACACTTGCACGGTTGGGCCTCTAACACTTTCCCGTCATGGGAATGAGCAGAAACATCCCATTTTGTGCGCGTTGCGCGATTCCATCCCCTGCCGGTAATTACATTTGAAAGCGATCTGATTACCATGGTACTTTCGTGTGAGGGTACCCCGCTGGAGCCTAGATCCTGCCCCTCAAGCTTTTTCTCCGCCAGCCTTTCCCCCGGGCAGGGGCCCGGTTCCCGCATAGAGGACGCCCGCAAGAATGATCTCGGGGCAAATCCCATTCGCGGCCGCACCCGCAAGCGGCAAGGCCACACTCGCGCGCAGTAAGACCGCACTCGCGAGCGGCAAGGCGGGGCCTGTGTTAGCTTTGAAGAAGCGGCCTTGAACGAGCTCGTAGCTCAGTTGGTAGAGCAACGCCCTTTTAAGGCGTGGGTCGTGCGTTCGAGCCGCACCGAGCTCACCATTGTTTCCGATGGTTCAGCCGCTTTCCCAAAGTAAACTCCCGCCTCGAGTCCACCCGCGATTCTGGTTGCACCGATGCTGCCGGCCTGAAGAAAAATGCCGTCAGCATTCGGCAACTCACGCCGGAATCCGAATACGAACAGCTACAATTCATGCCGAGGTACCAGGAAATGGCTCGCTTCCGCTGGCCTCATCGAACCACCGCGGCGCTCGCCATTTTTGCGGCTGTAAATTTCTTCGGTATCTCTGCGGCGATCCATCGGCTCGCTCCCAGGGATTTTCGGCCGGCGACCACCTCGTTGTACGCCAGGGAATTCCTGCTTGGACAGGCTGAAGACGATTCATGGACACCCATGCAGGCTTCCCTGGACCAAATGAGCAGCGATCGAGCCAAGCCTCTCTATCAGGCTATTTTCTTCGCACAAAAGATCAAATTCCAGTACCCTCCTTCGAGCCTGCTTGCACTTGACCTGATGGACCATCTGTCCGGCGACTCAATATCCATCGACACACTCAACAGGATCTCCTGGATCTCGATCTTTCTTCTTGCTGCCATCGTGCCGGCTACGTATCTGCTGGCGTTGCGAAAGTTCAATGCGGCGATGAAGAGCCAACTCGGTACCCTTGATCTGGTTCTGCAGGCTGGCCTGCTCAGCTTCATGACTTTGACTTTTTATCCACTGACGCAAGGATTTGTTCTCGGCAACATTCAAACCTGGCTTACGTTTCTTTTCGCGGGCTCAGTTCTCGCCTGGGTATGCGGGTATGAGGCTGTAGCCGGCATCCTGGTTGGCCTGATTGTGGCTTTCAAACCGCAATTGGTGCTCTTGCTGGTCTGGGCGCTGCTTCGCGGCCGTCGCCGATTCCTGATTGGGTGCGCCGCGACCATCGCAGTGGTGGAATCGCTCTCGGTGTACCAGTATGGCCTGAAGAACCAAATCGATTATCTGTCGGTATTGTCTTTTCTGTCCGCTCACGGCGAGTCGTTTTATGCGAATCAATCCATGAATGGGTTGCTGGCCCGCATGTTTCACATCGGCAACAATACCGAATGGCTGGAACACGACTTTCCACCCTTCAATCCACTGGTCTACTGGGGAACAGTCCTTACGTCTGCCCTGATGATTGGGTTCGCCCTTTTTGCGGGCCGCACGAAGACTGATGAGAAGTCGCTCCTCATCAACTACCTTTCCGCTGCCCTGCTCATNNTCGATTTGGAATTTCATTCAGAGTTATCTGCTCGCAGCGGCAGCTTTGCTGGTCTTCATCCTGTATCGGTACGCTGCGGTGGCAGCGAATCGCCCGGCCAAGGCCAAGTGACCGCTTCGACTAGAGGACACCCGCGGGAAAACCAAGCTCCGGGACATTGAGAGTTTCTGCCCCGCGCAGCAGGCTCTGTGCCTGCATTGATTGCGAACGCGAAGGCTCAGGAATCAAGGTATATTGGTTTGATCCCCACATAGAGAGGCCAGATCGCGCCATGGTTAAAAAGCCCTTTGCAGCCGCGCTGTATTACCGGGCGTGTTTGTTTGCGCTTTTCTTCGTGGCCGCATCCGTCTCCTTCAACGGCTATTACGACAAATGGCATTTCAGCGAGGACGGCGTCGCCGGAGAAAATGATCGATTCCAGTTTGAAATGATGGTCGACGGAACAGCATACCGGCCCTTCGTTTACCGGCAAATGATCCCCACTGCCGCAAACGCCATCGACCGGGCCGTTCCGCAATCGTTCAAGACCTGGTTGTATAACTACCAGGGCGGCGGCCCGCAGGCGCACATCGAAGCGCTGTTCGAATCCACGACCGCCGAGAACCCTGTCTATTTCTTCCGTTATGTGATCGTCTATAGCGCCACCTTTCTTTTCGCGCTGCTTGCGGTCTACGCTATGCATCTCGTCTGCCAGACGCTGGACCTTCCGCCCCCGGCTGCGGTTTTTGCCCCGGTGCTTGTCATCCTGCTGGTTCCTTATATCGAAAGCGGTGGCGGCTTCTTCTACGACTATCCGGAACTCGCATTCCTTGCCCTGGCCGTCTGGGTTGCGCTCAGGTTCCGCTGGTGGTGGGTGATTCCCATCGCCGCCCTCGGCGCCTGGAACAAAGAGTCGTTCCTCTTTTTCCTTCCCGCGCTCTTTCCCTTCTTCAGGCAGCGGAGTTCCCGCCTTGGCGCCTGGCTGGCCATTTCAGTCCTCGGTCTCATGTGCCTCGCGGTCTACTATCCCATCCATCTCCGCTTCGCGCACAATCCCGGAGGGGCGTTGGAGGTGCACTGGCGCGATCAACTGAACTATTTTATGCATGTGCGCGATTTCGTTCTGGGAACGGAGATGACGTACGGGGTGCCGATGCTGAAGGCATTTACCCTTGTCCCCCTGACCCTTCTTGCATGGACCGTGTCGCGTAGTTGGCAGAGTCTGCCCGGCGTGATCCAGCGTCACTCGCAAATTGCGGCAGCCATCAACATTCCGCTCTATCTGCTTTTTTGCTCGCCCGGCGAGCTGCGCGACCTGAGTATGCTTTACATCTTCTTTCTGCTTGTGCTCGCGACAGCTCTCAACAAATGGATTGGCAAAGCAAGCGGAGCGGGCACGCAGGCACTTTGACCTTGCGCCCAGTTCCTCCCCAATCCCCTCTTCGAGTGCCTAGAGTCCTTCACGCCCGTCATCGCGATGAGCAATGCTCAGCACTCCGAGCCTTTTTGTCAGATTCTCGTCACTGAAAATCTCCACGGATTCGATCAGCGGCGCCAGGTAAGACCGGTTGCCCAGCATTTCCTGCTTTCTTGTCACCGAGTAGACCACTTTCATCGTGACGCCCCGGTCAGGCCGGGCCCGGACGAGGTCGCTGCCCTCGCCCTCCGACATGGGGAGCGACCAGTAAATGCTCGACAGATTCACCGGCTTTCCGGCAACAAAAGGATTCACCCCGACACCAAAGCTACCCGAGAAATCGCCGAAATAAGCAAGGCCGCCTTGCCCTCGGTCCAGTTCAAGCGGGAATGCGCGTTCCGAGAAGGAGTACGCTCCAAGCCTCACTGGACAGACGAAGGTGAATCGTTGCTTGAAGTCGATTTTCTCCACTTCTGCCAACAGCTTTGTTCGGACCGTGGCGCGGTAGCGCGCATGCTCAAACTCGTCATTGATCGCAGGCAATGAATTGCCGCCTTCGAAGTCCCTGGCGTAATCTTCGACAAATGATTCAGGATGGCCCGAGATCGCGACTCTGTAGTAAAAGGCCGTCTCCTCGGTCATCGGATGCAGGGCGGCCCCCTGAAGATTGGAGGACACAGCCAGACCGGGGGACGCCACATTCGCCGATGCCTGCTCGTAAATCGGCCTCTGCATCTGCTGCATAGCCGGTGCAAACCCCGCCCCGAGCGCGAGACTCATGATCTTGATTGCTAACTTTTTCATCTGGAGGCCCCGTGGATCTTCGCTTCGCTCCTGTTCCATCGAGAACGCATTCTGCGAACAAAAGGGGCACTCTGGCCTCTTGAAACCAGCCGCTCACGATGGAATTGGATTTGGTTGAAGAACTTTCTGGGGCCAAGGCGCAATGGAACTCAATTAAATAAAAACATGCAGCATCTCCATCGCCGTTGCCAGGCCATTTTGACGCAATCTACGTTTGGCTATTTCTGCTTGCCTGAATCATTAACAATTTCTAAGAGGCACGCTGTGACCGCTAGCACAACCATTTTCCACACATCCATCAAGGGACCGCGGCACCACAACCGCCCAACCCAACTCCAGCCCGACTAAAATACGCCGACGCGTTTTTCCAGATCTACGTAGCGAGGATCGGCCCGGATCTCGTCGAAGAATGGATCGTATTTCAGGTAGATGATCTGACCCTCGTGCGCATCGGCCGACCGGCGAAGCTGGTCGATGGCGTTTTCCTTGTCGTGGAGAAGCGCGTAGGTGATGGCTGCCTGATAAAAAGGCGCGTGCATCGTCGCCATTCTTTTCAACAGGCTCAGCGCCTGCGTCTTGTCATTCGAGCAGGCTGCCGCAAAGGCACGTGTTGACTGAGTGCCCGGTATGGTTGGGTAGGTCTTTTCGAGCCAGTCCGCTTCAGCATGCGCGGTGACGCAGTCCTGCTGCTGGACGGCCGCAACGACACCGAGCGCATGTCCTCCAAAGAAGTTGGGTGAGATCTGCAGCATCTGGTGCAGGGCTTTCTTTTCGCCGGTCACATCGCGCTCAAAGTTGAACGCAAAAAATTCGTCGAATGGCGGCGTCTCCGAGAGAGGATCTTCCTCGGCGGCCACGCGAGTTTGCCTATGAGCCTCATTGAAGCGCCCGTGCGCGGCCAGGGCCCAGCCGTAGCGGGTGCGTGTTTCAGAGCTCGCGCCCAACTCCAGCGCGCGCTGGAACTCTGCCTCTGCCTGCGGCCAGTTCCATTCCCACATGCACTCGACGAGCGCAAGCAGGCCGTGCGCCTCACCAAGATTCGGGTCGAGCTCGATTGCTTTTTGCGCAGCTGCCCGCACCCGCGGCCTGGCCTCAGCGTTGGTCTCCACGGTCAGCGACGACAACGCCAGCTCCGCATACCCGATGGCAAGATAAGCGCGGGCAAACGAGGGATCCGCAGCAATGGCCTGGTTGAACAGCTGAACCGCCTTTTCAACCGACTGCGGCGTGCGCAGGTTGTATTGGTACTCGCCCTGCATGTAGAGGTCGTGCGCCTGCGGGCTGCTTGGTCTCCGCATGAATCACGGGCGGTGTGCCGCCACGCAACTGGCGAATGGCATCGGTGATCGATGTGGCCACCTCCTCCTGCACGGCGAGCAGGTCCTTGTCCTGCGATTCGTAGGACTTCGACCAAAGGTGATAGCCGTCCGCCGTGCGATTCAGTTGGGCCGTAATGCGAACGTGGTCGCCCTGGCGCGTGAAGCTGCCTTCGAGCACGGTATCCACGCTCAGTTGCTGGCCAATCTGCCGCACGTCCTCGCCTTTGCCCTTGAAGGCGAATGCCGAGGTGCGGGCAACCACGCGCAG
>PLST01000250.1:19278-28766 GCA_003164255.1 Acidobacteriaceae bacterium
CGCCACAGCATGGTTCCAGCGAGCGCCAATGCAGCGAGGCCAGTCACGACGAGAACGGCTCCATAGCGCGAGACCGGGCGTGTGGGTTTCGCTTTGATCTCAACGATGCGCGGCGCGGGCTCGGGTTCTGCAATTGAGGCTGCGTCCCGAAAATCAAAGTTCGCGACGTAGCTGCGCGGCGGAAAGTCAATGGCGATTGTGTCGCGCAGCCCTTCATCCGCGTAGTAGTCCTTGAGTCGCTGGCGTAGTCGGCTGAATTCGGTGCGTACCACTGACTCGATACGCGGATCGAACGACGCAGGCTTGCGGAAAACATCGAGTCCGATGGCATACTCATTGATCTTGTCGGCGTCTCCGGCAAGGGTGTGCTGTACAAGGTATTCCAAGAGTTGGCCGCGCCGGCTCGCTGCGGAAAAATGTTGCGTGAGGAGCAGCTTTGCAAGATACGCGCGGACCTCCCGCGAACGCGAATCGGGGACGTGTCGGGAGTCCTGGCTTTCGATGATGCCCGGCATCTTGAGCCTCTTCCGCGGATGTGGAATGATCGTAACATGCGCGGAAGTGTGCTTGAAATGCCGGATTGAGCGAGCTTGCGGCGGCATGAATCGAGGCTCGCTCGAAGGTGGCGGGGACGCGACGCGAGCGGAAACAGAGAGGGCCCTCGTGGGCGGCGAAAGCCCCCATTCTCGAATCGCTTTGGCGTGTCCCCATGCATTACTTCTTCGGCTGGTGGAAGGCGAGGAGGAAGCCGAGTCCAACTGCGACTGCTCCGGGAGCCACGAACATGGTGCCGAGGGTATCCCTTCCAGAAGTGTTGGTGGTCTTGATGGAGTAAATGTAAGCGCCAAAGCCCACAGCGGCTACGCCTACACCGGAGAGGACGAGCCATCCGGGATGGGGGATTTTCTTGTTGCTGGTGGTGGTGGACGTGGATTGCAGCGACTGACCGTCCTGGGCCGCCTCGCTGATCATGGGGTCGAATTTCGGCGCCGCATTCAGGCTGGCCGACTCGTTTGCCTGCGGTGCATCAGGAAGCTGCGCGTCAGGCTGCTTGTTGAGTTCCAGCAGATTGGCCGGAGCCGCGAAAGCAGTTTTGATGTTGGTCTTCGCCGCCAGGTCTGTGGCGGAAACCGCGCCTGCGTTTGACTGGTTCAAAGGTTCGGATGAAGCGCTCAGGCCCGTCATCGCAAAACCCTGAGTGGCCAACAATCCAGTGAGCATGCCAACCATAGCGCCACGACCCAGGCGGCGAAGCTGCTGCCGTACTGTGTGCAGTTGATTCATTGTTTCCTCCGGGAAAATGAATTTGACGGCGACCGAATTTGGACAAATTGAATTCTGGGGGGATGCTCTCGGCCAAACCTGACCGCCGTGTGAAGCGAGATTCGCCCCAGGCGTTGCAGGTGCGCTAGTCACAACACGCACTGTAACGTCACACATTTACCTAAATGATTGATCGGAAAAGAACTGCGCGAATTGCGCTGCTGACTGGCGAGGCCGAACAGGCCGAAAAGACAGGTTCCCCGCGGCTGCTGTAACAGGTTTTTGCCGGTTTGCCATGGCAGTTTCTTGGCCGATTCTGGGTGCTGATTCCGGATAAACGTGAATTCTTGATTTCAGCCGCCAGTGCGGCTCAGTTTCACGTCAGGGTACAGAGCAGCCTGCCACCCGCCAACGGGAAGGTCTCGGACGCTTGACCTTGGAATGAGACTCGCTGCAACCGGTGGGGACCTGTCCAGAGCTGCCCTCGGCGAGGCATTCGCAGAGCACGCATCGCAGCTTGAGGCTAAGTGAGCTACATTGCCCAGCGCGAGTCGTTAACAGACGCCCACCCTCTTAACCATGATGAAAAACACATATATCGCAGGAATCGCACTCCTCGCCGTCGCGGGAAGCGCGTTTGCGGCAGGACCGGGACCAGCGCCAGTGAACCTAAGATCAGCTGGCGATTTTGTGATCCTTACAAAATCTGGAATTACCGATGTACCGACTTCAGCGGTCACTGGAGACGTAGGAACGAGCCCCATCACCGGGGCTGCGGACCTCCTAACCTGTACTGAAGTCACTGGATTGGTTTTCTCGGTAAATGCTGCCGGCCCTGAGCCGTGCTACATAAAGAACCCTACCAAGTTGACAGCGGCTGTCCTGGACATGGAAACCGCCTATGAGGATGCCGCCGGACGGTCACGCCCGGATTTCACCGAACTCAAGAGGGGCGATATTGGAGGACTGACGCTCGCGCCGGGCCTCTACAAATGGAGTACAACCGTGAGTATTCCCACGGATGTAACCCTCTCAGGCTCCTCAAACGACGTGTGGATCTTCCAGATTGCAGGGAATCTCAACCAGAGCAACGGTGTCACCATTCACCTGAAAGGCGGTGCACAGGCCAAGAACGTATTCTGGCAGGTTGCCGGCCTCTCGATGCTCGGAACAACCTCGAACTTCGAGGGCATCCTTCTGTGCAAGACACTGATCGCCGTGCAGACTCATGCAACCGTCAACGGCAGACTGTTCTCGCAGACCGCAGTTACATTGCAGATGAACAAGGTCACGCAGCCAAAGTCGGACTAACGACAGCGGGCCCCTCGTTGTCGCGGCCGTTCTTCCCGCCCGTCGTGCGATTGGCGGATCGGCCCTTGGGTATTTATGGGAGGGCGTTGATGTCAACGCCTTCCAATTCTCCAATCCCGGCTAGGCCCGATCTGGGTCCGCAACGCCACCCGTGGGAAAGTTAATAACAAGCTCTATGCTTCGCTCCACCGTCCGCCGGGGTCTTCAAGGGAGTGGCGCTCGGGCACATGGGTCATGAGCTGATCGGTGAACTTCTGGCTATACCCGTCCAGTAGCTGCTTCACGCGCTGCGGCTTGTCTGAACGAACAATCACTCCAGCCTGGTGTGGTTTCTTGATGCGCGCAATAATCTCGGCATCGTCGAATCCATCGGTGTGCGGCTCACCCGCAAGCGAGAGGCACTGCACAAGTCCCGCGTAGCTCTCAAAGGCTTCAGGAAGGGTATACGGTTGGCCGCGCAGGTCGGCCACCTCAAGCCGCGCCCACTCCCGCATCAGGCTGATGCCGCTGGCCGCTTTCACCACGTCAGGGATCAACGAATTGCTGATGTTTGCCGCAACCTCAAGGAAGTAGTAGTGGCCATCGGCGTGCGAACGCACAAATTCCGCATGGGTAAGGCCCCGCACCATGCCCAGCAGGGGCGCAACGCCGCGATTCATGGCGGTCAGTTCCTTCCAGTCGAGGCTGGCGCGGTCGACTGTCTGGATGGCGAAGATTCCGCCGGCATGCATCAGATTCATGGGCGGCCGTCCGTATTGATGAACGACCGAGAATTTGACGTCACGGTCGTTCACGATCGAGTCCACGTGGAACAGGTCGCCGGCCACAAACTCGTCGAGGATGTGGTGGCTCTGCAGATCGCCCAGATCGTCCAGAACCCGCCAAAGTTGCTCTTGATCGTCGATTCTGCGAATTCCCACGGCCGAGGCTTCAGCACGGGGCCTCAGCAGCCACGGTGGCCGCACGCGGCGCATATAATCGCGGAGCTCGTCGTAATTCAACACCCGGCAGAATTCCGGAACCGGGTAGCCGAAGGCCCGCGCGATGACCCGCATGGCCAGCTTGTCGCGATAGCAGCCGGCGGTGGTGGTGCCCATGCCGGGAATCCTCATGTGCTCCCTGAGCTGCGCCGCCGTCTCCAGGTCATATTCGTCCAGCGCCACTATCCGGTCATAGCTCTTGCTTCGAGCCATCCACGAAACCGTGTTAATAATCTGTTCGCGGGTCAGGCCGGACGGCATCGTGGTCAGGTCCTCGAGCACGTCCCGCGGCCAGTCGGCGTCGCGGAGCCGCTCCAGGGTCAGAAGGTTGGGTCTAACCCCCATCTCGGCGCACTGGCGCAGAAATTCCTGGCCTTTCTCTTCGCTGGCTATGCAGAGAATTCTCTCGATTGACTCCGGCATTGGCCCCTCGCTCTCAACGGCAGCCATTGGTTGCCCCCGGTTCATCCTCCGGTCCAGACTTTGGTTCATCCCGCGCAAAATGCTCTTTGGCTTGGACTACCGTGCGAGGATAGTTCTACCATAGAAGTGCAGGCCCATTTGAGTCTGTTCCCCAACCGGCCCATTTACACCCATTCCACCAAGGAATTCTTCCCAATGTTGTCGGCAGATGCAATCGTCGAAGTCCAAGACGAAAAGACACGTAATTGGCACCACCAGACGCCCACGCCCGAGGAGCAACTGCACGCCGAGCCAGCGACCGGTGTGACATTTGACCTGGCGGAGAGTTGGCTTCCTGCGGTTGTTCGTCAGCACCGTGCCAATTTCGAGCTCTGGCACATCGAAGACGAGGCCAGGGCGCCCGGCGTCACCGACGCAGAACTGGCGGCGGTGAAACGGCGCATCGACTGGACAAACCAGCGGCGCAACGATCTGGCCGAGGAACTGGACCGCGCCCTGCTGGACTGGCTTGAATCCCGCGGCCTGCCCAACGCGCAGGCTCCCATGAACTCAGAGTCGCCGGGCCTGATCGTAGACCGCCTTTCGATTCTTTCGCTCAAGATCTACCACACCCGCGAGGAGGCGGATCGGGAATACGCTCCTGAGGGTCATGCTGCCCGCAACCGCAACCGTCTCACCATCCTTGAAAGTCAGCGCGCCGATCTGGCCGGGTGCCTCGACGATCTTTGGCACGAAACCCTGAACTGTTCCCGGCAATTCAAGGCTTATCGCCAGTTGAAGATGTACAACGATCCAACGTTGAATCCGTCGGTTTACAGCAAAATGCTGAAGGAACCGGAGAGTTGAAGAGCTCGTGTTTGCACTCCCCCATTGACGTCTTACGGGGTTATGCGTATAAAAGGTGCCTGAGCAGCGTATTTCCCGCACGCGGGCTTTTGGGCCGGTAGCATCGGCTGATTCGGGCGTAAGGGACGACGCGCTCCAGGCAAAATCATGACGCAAGAGGCCCGATCCGCGGCTCCCAGTCGCAAAAAAACTCCCCCCGTTGCCGCCAGGTCAGACGGCCACTCCAGCACGACCACGGGACCCGCATTCCAGCAATACCAGGCCGCGGTGCAGTTGCTGCAGCAGGGCAAATTCGAGCGCGCCATGGCAGCCTTTGAAAAGCTGCTGCCCACCGCGCCCATGGAAATCAAGGAACGCTGCAAGATGTATATGACCACCTGCCAGCGGCAACTTGATCGCCCCAGCCTGACCTTCGCCACGCCGGAGGAGCACTACGACTACGCCGTATCGCAATTGAACACCGGCTACTACGAGGAAGCACGGGAGCAATTCAACAGCATCCTGGCTGGCTACCCCGATGCCGATTACGCATTTTATGGGCTCGCGGTGCTTGAAGCGATCACCGGGCAGGCCCAGGAGTGCCTGGTCAGCCTGGCCCGCGCGATTGAGCTCAATCCGCGCAATCGGCTGCAGGCACGCGTGGATAACGATTTTCAGAGCATGGTGGATGACCCGCGCTTTACGGAATTACTGTATCCTGAAGTTCCGTAAGGCTTGCTTTGAATTCTGCGAATCCTAAGAACGGCAGTGCCCCCTTGCTGATCTCTCCCGGCCTTGACGCAGCCCCGCTCATCCAACCCCTGCGTGTGGTCGCCATCGGAGGCGGCACGGGCCTTTCCACGCTCCTGCGCGGTCTGCGGCGTCACGTCCTGTCTCCCGGACAACCCTCCAACAGCCCGGGATCCATCAGCGACCTGGCCGCCGTGGTCACCGTGACCGACGACGGAGGCTCCTCAGGCCGGCTCCGCAAGGACTTCAACATGCTTCCCCCCGGCGACCTGCGCAACTGCATGGTCGCCCTCAGCGAGGAGGAAGCACTGCTGGCGCGCCTGTTCAACCACCGCTTCAAGGCGGGCGATTCGCTGCAGGGCCACAACTTCGGCAATCTGTTTGTGGCGGCTCTTACCGAGATCACGGGCGACTTTGCGCAGGCCGTCCAGTTGTCGTCAAAAATTCTGGCCACGCGCGGCCGCATCTACCCTGCCACCACGGTGAACACCACGCTGGTGGCGGAGATGGACGACGGTTCGTTTGTTCGTGGGGAAACCAACATTACCGCCAGCCACCGCCGCATTGTTGAGCTCACCCTCGATCCGCCCAATCCGGCGCCCTTGCCGGAGACCATGGAGGCGATTGAGCGAGCCAACCTGATCACCGTGGGACCGGGCTCTCTTTACACCTCGCTGATTACCAACCTCCTCGTCGAAGGCATTCCCGCGGCGCTGGCCAACGCCCGCGGACTTCGCGTCTTCATCTGCAACCTGATGACGCAGGCCAACGAAAGCCTCGGCCTCACGGCCTCGGAACACATTGAGCGCATCTACGAGCACACGCGCGCGCCCATTTTCGACTGCGCTCTCATCAATACGACCCCGTTTTCCCAAGAGACGCTGGCGCGCTATCAGGCTGAAGGCGCCTCGCCGATCGCCGCCGACATCGAGCGGGTCCAGGCGCTCGGCGTTCGCTGCATCGCCGGCAACTTCGCCAGCGAAGGCAGCGTCGTCCGTCACGAGGCCGGCCTGGTCACTGGTGCGCTCCTCGCCCTCGGCCGCACTGCCATTTCCACCCTCGCCTGAGTATTTTCTCTTCCCCGCCGATTCCTTGCTGAGTTACAGTGAAAGCTCGCGCGGCCCACTGCCTGCGCACTCAAGGAGAACTCTTTCATGCGCAAGACTTACCTTTCGATTGGAACGGGCCTTTGCCTTCTTGCATTCACGCTTTCCGTTGGTGCCCAGACACAAAGAAAGCCCGGCTTGTACGAGGTAACCACCACCATGAATATGGGTGGCGCCAGCGCCCCCCAGATGCCGCAGTTGCCCCCGGGCGTGCAGCTTCCTCCAGGAATGCAGATGCCGGGAGGTTCAATGGCCGCGCCGCGCACAATGCAGGTTTGCGTTACCCAGGCCATGATCGACAAGTATGGCGGCCCGTCGCCCGCTCCGCAGCGCGGCAACTGCCAGGTAACTGACGTTTCCATCAAGCCCAACGGGATGACTGCAAAAATCAACTGCACCGGACAAATCACCGGAACCGGCACCGTTGAAGCCACCTATACCGACGCGAACACCACCCAGAGCAAGATGCACATGAGCGGAACCATGCAGATGGGACAAAACTCGCACCCCGTCGACATGACGGTGAATTCGACGTCGGTCTACAAGGGAGCCGACTGCGGCAGTGTGAAGCCCTTTGCCATGCCGGGTCAGCAGTAAGGCCTCCCTCGGGGAGTCATTTCCGATGGGTGCTCCCTGTCTCGTTTCCGAGACAGGGGATGAACCAACTCCCCCGCGCGCATTTCTAATCCCTATTGCCTGGTCCCCGTTCTTCTACCGTCCCCTTCAGTTGCCCGCACGCTGCGTAGATGTCGCGTCCGCGCGGACGGCGCACGTATGCGGCAATTCCTTCCGCGCCAAGCACGGTGCGGAAGGCTTCCACGGCATCCGCCTGCGGCATCACATACTCGATGCCCGGCCCCGGATTCCAGGCAATCAAATTCACCTTGGCAGGCAGTCCGGTTCGGCGAACCAGCCGCGCAACCTCCCGCGCGTGCTCCACGCGGTCAGTCACCCCGCCCAGCAGCACGTATTCGAAGGTCACCCGTTCCCGGGGACGCAGTTTCACCTTGCGGACCGCATCCATGACGGCTTCGATGGCCCACTTGCGATTGACCGGCATCACCTCGTTGCGGATCTTGTCGTTCGGGGCGTTCAGGCTGATGGCAAGTTTGGGCCGGACCTCTGGCGGCTCAAGCGCAAACTGTTCTATGCCCGGCACAATGCCTGACGTTGACACCGTCATCCTCTGCGGACTCAGACCCACCTCCTCCACCAGCAGCCGCACCGCCGCCATGAAGGGTTCATAGTTCAGAAATGGCTCGCCCATCCCCATGAAGACCAGGTTCACGCGCGCGCTGCCCACCTCCACCGCGTGGCGTTCAAAGACGGCAACTAACTGGCCGGCGATTTCACCTGCCGTCAGATTGCGCTGGAGCCCAAGTTTGGCGGTCAGGCAAAACTGGCAATTTACCGCGCAACCCACCTGGCTTGAGACGCAGATGGTGGCCCGCTTCCAGCCAGCATCCTTGCCCGTCGAGGGGGCAGTCGATGCCTCGACATCCATCTCGCTACCGTCCCCTGCTTCACCGTCATCGCCCTCGGGCATCCAGACCGTCTCCACCGTTTCCTGGCCTTCGCCTAACCCTCGGACGAGGTAGCGCTCCGTCCCGTCCACGGAGCGAAATACCTGCGCAATCTCCGGCCGGCCGACCTGCCAGCCCTTGGATTCCAGTTGCGCGCGGAGCGGCTTCGGCAGCGTCGTGATCTGACTGATTTCAGCAACTCGTTGACGATAAATCGCTTCAGCCAACTGCCGGCCACGCCATGCTGGCTCGCCAGCCTCCGTCATCACCGCAGCCAGCCCGTTTGCATCCAAGCCAAACAGAGGCTTCGCGCTGCCGCGTACGGCTCCGCCCGCGTCTAATCGAACGAGTGCATCGGGCGCTTCCTGAACTGGTTTACCCAGAACTCGTTTATCTGGAACTCGTTTATCTGGCGTTTCCGGGTTGATTTTTGGTTTCACAGCTCGGCTCAGCCTTGAGTATTTCACGCCCTCCAGCCGCCTGAGCGTCCGTTCGCGGGACGGTGAGCTTCATCCGGCCGCTGGCAGCGACCCAGATATGAATGGTGGCCATCGAGACCGTTTGCCCTACAATCGAACTAGATTGGAATCGATGACGACTGAGAGAAACCTTCGCCGAACCGTACTGCCGAACGGCCTAATCGTGCTGACCGAGCGCATGGAATACCTGCACTCGGTGGCCATGGGCGTCTGGATCAAGTCCGGCTCCCGCTGCGAACCCGCTGAGACCAACGGCATCTCCCACTTTGTCGAGCACATGCTCTTCAAGGGAACCCGTTCCCGCTCTGCGCAGCACATTGCCCGCGAAATGGATTCGATTGGCGGCAACCTCGACGCATTCACGGGCAAGGAGACCATCTGCTTCAACGTCAAGTCGCTTGCCGATCACGTGCCCATCGCCCTCGATGTGCTGGCGGACCTGGTGCTGAATCCCGTCTTTGCGCCAACTGATATTGAACGCGAGCGGGGCGTGATTCTTGAGGAAATCAAGATTGACGAGGACAACCCCGACATCCTCGTGCAGGAGTTGTTCACGCAGAGCTTCTGGAAGGGGCATCCGCTGGGCTGGCCCATCCTGGGCACCACTGAGACCGTGGGCAGGCTTGATAAGGAGCAGTTGGTCAACTACCACGGCGACCGTTTTCATGGCGGCAACATGGTCTTCTCGGCCGCCGGGAAACTGGACCACGATCAATTTGTCGACGCCGTCGCTGGAAAATTTGCCACCCTCGCCGGCGGCGCAACGCTCCATGAGCTATCGGCTCCCGAACCGAGCGCGCGTGTCGTCATGCGCAACAAAAAGTCTCT
>PLST01000250.1:28847-29938 GCA_003164255.1 Acidobacteriaceae bacterium
TTTCGCAACCTGAAAGAGACACCCCTCGCGCAGGAAGAACTCACCCGCGCCAAGGACCAGCTGAAGGGCAACCTGCTCCTGGGAATGGAGAGCTCAACCGCGCGCATGGCGAATCTGGCGCGTCAGGAGATGTACTTCCACAAGTTCTTCACCGTGGACGAACTCATCGAGCGCATCGACGCCGTGGACGCGCCCATGGTCCAGGCCATGGCCCGCCGGCTTTTCGATCCATCGCACATCGCCGTGACCCTGCTAGGCCGCCTGAACGGAGTCAAGCTCGACCGCAAGAGGCTGGTGTGCTGAAAAAGAAACTTCTAGCCTCTAGCTGCTAGCTTTCAGCTCGTTTGCGCGCGATCGAGGTTTTGGGTCTGCCTGGGCGCATTTGCAACCGGGCTAGTGGCTAGAAGCTAGCAGCTGCCTTTCCGAGCGTTCCATTTCCCTTTCCCGTCTGTACGTTGTAGCATTTTCTCGAATGGGCCGGGAGTCTCCGGCCTGCTCCACGAGGCACTGGAACCCCATGAATTGCTCGATGCTTGTTCGAATTGCCCGCCGCGGTCTCCAACGCATCTCCCAGCCCCGCTCAGGTGACCGCCGCAACGGCTTCACATTGATGGAATTGCTGATCGTCATCGCCATCATTCTCATCCTCATGCTCATGGCCATTCCGACCATCGGCAGTTTGACCAAAAAGGGCAATGAAACCTCGGCCATCAACTCCGTGCAGACCATCACCAAGGCCCAGATTCAATACCAGTCCACCTATCCGGCCAATGGATTTGCCTGCACGCTGCCTGCCTTGGCAGGTGATCCCGCCGCAGGCCCGCCGTCGCCCACCTCCGCCCAGATCCTGCAGGGCGACCTTCCCTCCGGCTTCAAGTCCGGATACACATTTACGCTCACCTGCAACGACAAAGTCACTATCAACGGCACCGACCGCTCCAACGGCTACACCATCACCGCGGTTCCGCAAACCATAGGCAAGAGCGGCGATCGCGGCTTCTGCAGCGACCAGTTCGGCGTCATCAAGTACGACCCGGCGGGTGGCACCAACTGCACACAGAACCTGCAATGAGGCGCAGTTCACTCAGCAA
>PLST01000313.1:0-5980 GCA_003164255.1 Acidobacteriaceae bacterium
AGGCGCGCGTCTCAACCTGGAGGCGCAGGCCTGCTTATCGATATGCGTAGGGGAGAACCGAAAGTCGTTCTTAAGGACTGACCCATTCAGCATTTAAAGGGAAAATGCCAGGGCCCGGAGCTGCCACACGCTACTGGTACGCCAGGCGGCTCATTGCCGGTCTGGCACCACTCATCCCGCTTGCTTCCGGTGTCGAGCGACCATTCCATTCAAGGAGGCTGCTCTTTAACGAATCTGCCTGACCAACACAGGGTCCTGGGCAGAGTCTCCCGGTGGGAAAACTAAAGTGGCTACGCTGTAGGGGCTTGGGGAAATATCTGTAAAAGGCAAGCTGCCTTGTTTCCGGCAGGCTACCGCTCACGGCCAAATCACTGAGCGCAAAACCAGTGTAGCACAGTTTTCGCTTTTCCGTCGCCCTTAGCTAGGCTTAGCTGCGCATCCGGGCGTCGGGCAGGCCCTGGCGGCGTTTGATTTCAAGGAGTTCGCCAATCTTGTCTGGCGGGAGGAACTTGAGCGGCCGGCCGATCTGGCGGGCGATCAGAAAGGTCTTGCAGTAGGTTTCAAAGGTTTCAACGAGCCACTCAGCGTGGGAAACGGTGTCGGCCCAGCAGACGATTCCGTGGTTCGACAGCAGGATGGTGTTGTGGTCGCGGGCGAAGGGGCGGACGGTCTCAGCGAAGGCCTGGGTGCCGGGGGTTTCGTAGGGAGCCAGGGCTGCGGGGCCGATGGAGGTTTCGTACTCGGAGATGAGTCCGATGGGCGGGACGGAGCCGGTCATGGCAAAGGCAGTGGCGTTGGGCGGATGACAGTGGACGACGGCGCGGGCGCGGGGGCTCGAGCGGTAGATCTCAAGATGAAGCAGCAGTTCGCTGGTTCGCAGGCGGTCGCCGGCGAGGATGTTGCCGCCGAGGTCAGACAGGCAGATATCGGCTGGCTCCATGTCGCGCTTGCTCATCATGGTGGGGGTGCAGAGCAGAAAGCGCTCGCCGAGCCGGACGCTGATGTTGCCGCCGTTTCCATCGACATACTGCCGCTCCCACAGCTTGCGGCCTACGGCGATGATCTCAAGGCGCAGGGCGCGAGCCTGAGGCGAGCTGGCGGCCGCAAGCGGAGACATTTCGGCCTCGGCTTCAGCCTTCGACAGTTCCCTTTCCTGCTCCGCCGGAGGGATCAGCGTCTGCTCCATTCGTAAACCTCGTGCCTGGGATGAGACGGAAACACGCGCCCGGAAAGGGTGCCCGTCCTTCTTATTGTGGCTCGGGTTGGGGGCTCTCACCATGTGATCGGGGTCACCAGTGGCGGGACGCCAGGCTGGCTGACTGATGCATACCACCGGCTACCCCCTCCCCCCTACCGGTCTCTGGGAGCAAGTTCTCTGTTATCAATAGTTACGGGGGTGGCGGCGCTCTAAAGATTAGATTCTGTTGGGTTTGCTCACAGAGATTAGAGAATAAAGGACTTAGTTGCAGCTTTCAGCTATCAGCCCTCAGCTTTCAGCTCGTGCATCCGGTTCTTGGGGTGGCTCAGGTCGTTTGGGCTTTCCTGGCCTTGAACCGATGCTGGAATGATTGTGCGCCAGGAGCGGGTAATTATCGGCAAAGTCGGGTGGGATTCTTCAGGCTATTGGCGTACTGCGAGCCCACTCTAGCGACAAACACAAAAACGTAGCGAGGATGGGGCACCCTCATTCGTTCCAGAGCGACTGCTCACCCTAGTCACCCGGCACCAATCTCCTCTGCGGCGCTTCCAGCGTGTGGCCCTTGGTTGCCGAGAGGGCCGATGGTGTGGGAAAAATCTTTCTGATATGGACTGGGCGCGCACAATCCGGCTATATTGGCTCATTGCCGAACAAGGGCAATTGCACTTCAGGGCGGCGGACTGCGGCCCCGATGCGTTGAAGCACTTCTTCAGAAATTGAAGCACCTTTCACGGAGGGTCCAATGAAGATTACAGACACGATTGGAATGGTGTTGAAGCGCAAGGGCAATGCGAAGATTCTGTCGATGAGGCCGGAGCAGTCAGTGTTTGAGGCCCTGGAACTGATGGCGCAGTACGACATTGGCGCGCTGCTGGTGCTTACCGGCGAGAACCTGGTGGGCATATTTTCAGAGCGGGACTATGCGCGCAAGTGCGCGTTGCTCGGGCACCAGTCGCGGGAGACGCTGGTGAGCGAGATTATGACGACAGCGGTTCGCGCGGTGAGCCCGCTGCATACGGTGGACGACTGCATGACGATCATGACCGATCACCACATACGGCACCTGCCGGTGATTGATTGCGGCAAGGTGGTGGGTTTGGTGTCAATCGGCGACCTGGTGAAGTGGGTGATCTCAGACCAGGCGCACACGATCCAGGCGCTGGAAGGCTACATTACGGGAGCGTATCCGGCGTGAAAAGCAGGGTCAGGGGTCAGGGATTAGGGATTAGAAGAGCGTGAGGGGGAGTTCGTTCTTTCCCACCCATTGTGCGATGGAGCTGCACCATGGATGGTGCACAGGGCTTCCTCTGGGCAGCCCATCCATTTTTGCCCTGATTGAATTCAACCTTAAGATGAGAAACTTATAGTTATTGAAGGACTGACGGATTTCCTGCCCCTGGTTGCCGCTTGCCGGCGTTCGATCGGTAGAAAGGCATACCCCATGCGTTTTTCTCCTGTAGTCATGCGTATTTCCCCTGTCGTCGCGATCGCGTTTGTTTTCTGTTTTGCCTTTAATGGCCTACCGGCCTGGGCGCAGTCTGGACCGGGTCCGCAGGGCGGGCCGGGAGTGGGCGCGACGACTTCGCCAGGTTCGGGAGCTGCGACCATTGGCGCTTCGCTGGCGCCATCGCTCGATACGGTGCACCAGACTCTGGCGGCGTTGCGGCTGGACCGATGGAAGAAAGGCACGGTGCGGGACGAGGCGAGCACCTACATCGACCAGATACAGCACGACATTGCGTC
The DNA here is from genome assembly GCA_003164255.1 of Acidobacteriaceae bacterium. Lineage (GTDB taxonomy): Bacteria > Acidobacteriota > Terriglobia > Terriglobales > Acidobacteriaceae > Telmatobacter. The sequence continues at coordinate 2,942 of PLST01000313.1, forward strand.
GAACGTTCCGCCTCTGGTGGAGACGGCCGATGGGGCTCCGGGGTCGGTGGGCAAAGCGCTGCCGCTGGCCAAGCATCTGGGCGCGTTGTATGACGTACTGCTGCGGGTGGAAGAGGCGGCCAGGGTAGTAGCACCGGACGACCAGGTGGGTCAGTTGCAAAGCGCGTTGAACAGTCTGGAAACGGCGCGGTTGGCGCTGAACGACCGGATGCAGGGCTCGGCCGATGCGATGGAGAAACAGGTGGTGGATCTGCGCGGCGTGATTCGGCAGCAGGCGTCGCGGCCGGTGGCTCCGCCTGTTCCGGTGAGCGTGCCGTGCACACCGCCGGTGGTGCACCACACAGCGGTGAGGAAGAAGCCGGTAACTGCGGCGACGACGACTCCTGCGACGAATGGTCCGGCGAAACCCGGTGCAACTCCGCAGAATAATCAGAATGCGCAGAAGAAGCCGGCGACGACGGGAACGAGTCAGGCGCCGGCGACAACATCGCATTGAGGCAGCGGAACGCTAGCGCCGTCCCTACGGGACTCCGAGGCATTGTTGGATTTCACAACCCCCACGCTGAAGCGCGGGGCTAATAAACGCTGCGCCTCCGGCGCGGGATTCACGCTGCTTCCAGCATATGGTAGTTATCCGTGGGCCTTCTTAAATGGGCGCCAACGATAATGCCTCCGGGCGCGAGGGACTTGGGAGCCAGCATTCTGTAACCTTGCTCGCGCACCGAGCGTCTAAGGGATGCGATTACAAGAGGCGCAGGGCACGAGGCGGCTCCGCAAGCACTGTGCGCGACTCGAATCGTAAAGGCGGCTTTCCCATGAAAATGTACTATGTGTTTCCAGCGCTGATGTTGCTGGCGGCGGCGGTGTTTTTCTCTGGCAGGGCGCGCGCGGCGCTGAAGAGTCCGGCTCCCAGGGCGACGCTCGATGCGGCGATTGCCGCGAATCCGGGCAGGCAGACGGCGGTGTTTGCCGGGGGCTGCTTCTGGGGCCAGCAGGCGGTGTTCGAGCGCATCAAGGGAGTGGTGAAGACTACGGCAGGGTATGCGGGCGGTTCGGCGTCGACGGCGACCTACGACCAGGTGACAACGGAAACTACGGGCCACGCGGAGTCAGTGGAGGTGGTGTACGACCCTTCGAAGATTACCTACGGCGATCTGCTGCGGATTTTCTTTTCGATCGCGCACGATCCAACGCAACTGAACCGGCAGGATAACGACGTTGGGACGTCCTATCGCTCGGCGATTTTCTATACGAACGACGAGCAGCGGCGGATTGCCACGGCCTACATTGCGGAGCTTGAGGCAGCGCACGTGTTCGGGAAGCCGATTGTGACCGAGGTGACGCCGCTGAAGGGCTTTTATGCGGGTGAAGACTACCACCAGGACTACGCGCTGAAGAATCCCGGCAATCCATACATCTTGGTGTGCGACCGGCCGAAGGTGGAGTTGCTGAAGAAAGAATTTCCCGATTTCTACGTGGAGTATAGAGGCAGGGAATAGCCACCCCAGCGAACAAAAATCGTTCGCCCGGGACCCCGGCAGGGAATAGGGAATAGTGCGGGGTTCGCGATCCCACTCATCGCGAAAAAACTGCGATGAATTGAGGGGCACGGGGCTTTTTGCGAGTGCGGAAATCAAAAGGCCCTCTGCGTTGCAGAGGGCCTTTTGTTGCATCGAGTGCGTTCGTTCCTTTGCTGCTCCTCAGGCTTTGGCGGGAGGCGGACTGGGTTTGTAGCCGCTCATGCCGTAATACACCATGAAGATGTATCCAATGATGGGGAGGATAAAGGCGTAGTTGTAGCTGCCGAAGTGGTCAGCTATTGCGCCAAAGGCGACGGGCATGACGGCGCCGCCGACGTTGCCGATGGTGATGACGCCCGAACCCTTGCTGGTGAGGGGTCCAAGCTCGGCGATACCGAGGGCGAAGATGGTGGGATACATGATGGAGTTTGCGAGGCCGCAGAGGATGAGGCACCAGACGGCGACCATGCCGGTGGAGACCATGGCGACGGCCAGCAGCGCGACGCCGCATGCGCCCAGGATAGCCAGCATCTTGTGAGCTTTGAAGGCCTTCATGATGACGGTTCCGGCGAAGCGGCCGATCATCATGGCCAGCGGATAGAAGGAGGCCAGCACAGCTGCACGGTGCGGGCTGGCGACGCCCTCGGACTGGAAGTAGCGGATGGCATTGGCGAAGAGCGAAATCTCAAGGCCGACGTAGAGGAAGATACCCACCATGGCGAGTACGGTGTGTTTGTAAGCCCAGATGCTGCGGCCGGGAGTGATCTCGCTGGGGCGGAAGTCGCGGGTTTCAGTGATTGCCGGCAGGTGCATGAACATGATGGTGACGCCGAGGACCAGGAGTCCACAGGCGATGGCGATGTAGGGACCCTGCACGGTGTGGGCGACCGCCGCGGGGGTGGTGAACTTGGCGGGATCGGTAAGGATGTAGGCGCCCACGACCAAGGGTGCGATTGCAGTGCCCAACGAGTTGAAGGCCTGGGCGAGGGTGAGCCGGGCCGGGGCGCTGTGTTCCGGCCCGAGGATGGACACGTAGGGATTTGCCGAAGTCTGCAGCATGCAAACGCCGGTGGCCAGCACAAAGCTCGCGGTGAGGAAGACCGGGAAGCTGACCATGTTGGCGGCAGGAATGAACAGGAGCGCGCCGAACACCATGACGAACAACGAGATGACCATGGTGCGCTTGTAGCCGACCATCTCAATAACCTTGGCCGCCGGCACCGAGAAGATGAGGTAAGCCAGGAACCACGAGGTGGTGACGGTGTTGGCCCAGGCATGGTTCAGGTTGAAGATGTCCTGCAGCTTGGGCGAAAGGTTGCTGTTGAGGTTGGTGAGGAAACCGAAGATGCCAAAGAGGACGGTGACCGTAATAAACGGTCCGGTGTAGTTGGGCGTGCTGCGGGCTGCAGACGGTTTGTTGCTTGTTGCCATGAGAGGTCTTCCTCGCTTCCTTGGGTGAAACAGGCAGGAACTCTACCGCAACCACTGTACGCACTTGGGGATGGGTGAGGCAAGGGGG
>PLST01000313.1:6047-6475 GCA_003164255.1 Acidobacteriaceae bacterium
AGCATGATTCCCACACTGACATGGACTCCGGACGGGGTTCGCTTTATCGACCAGACCCGGCTCCCTCTCGAGGAGAGCTACGTACTCGCGACCAGCTACGAACAGGTGGCCGAGGTGATTGTGACCATGGTGGTGCGGGGCGCGCCGGCCATTGGCGTATCGGCCGCGTATGGCATAGCGCTGGGCGCGCGGAAGACCAAGGCGAAGACGACGGAGGAGTTTCGGCCGGAGTTTGAGCGGATTTGCGCGCGGCTGGCAGGGACGCGGCCGACAGCGGTGAATCTGTTCTGGGCGATCGACCGGATGAAGGGTCTGTTTGCAAACCTGGTGGACTCGGGCGCGACGCTGGATCAGGTGCAGGGGCGGCTGCTGGCCGAGGCGCATGCGATGTATGAAGAAGACATTGCGGCGTGCAAGGCGATGGGCGC
>PLST01000125.1 GCA_003164255.1 Acidobacteriaceae bacterium
CAGCATCGCGACTTCAGCGAAGAGACGGCGCGGCAGATCGACCTGGAAGTGCGCAGGCTGATCGACGAGGCCTACCAGACCGCTCACTCGATTGTGGATTCAAACAAGGACCCGATGCACCGGCTGGCGGCGGCGCTGCTGGAGCGCGAGACGATCGATGCGGAAGAGGTTCGGATGCTGATTGAAGGCAAGGAATTGCCTCCGCTGCGTTCGATACTTGCATCGCCGAGCGATCCCGACGGCAGCTCGCAACAAGTGCTGAAGCCGGAAACTCGCGGCGGNNAACAAGGGAACGAGGGAACGAGAAGGGCTGCTCTTTGGAGCGGCCCTTTTTGCGTTTGGTGGAATTCCCTCAGCGTAGATTGAACCTTGCTCGCTTTTGATCCGACATAATCAATGAACGCAGATGGACAGCGAGAGTAGAACGCAGTACGAATGGCTGGCGCTCCGTTGCCAGTCGGGCGAAGCGGGCGCATTTGAGGACCTGATTGGCGTCATGGAGCGGCCTTTGCTCTATTACGCGGCCAGTTTGACCGGGAGCATGGATAGCGCGCTCGACGTTCTCCAAGAGGTTTGGATCAAGGCATTCGGCGGCATTCGAAAGCTGAAAGATCCCGGCTCTCTGCGCCCATGGTTATACACGGTGACGCACGGAATCGCTGTGGACCGCATCCGAAAAAGCTACTCACGCGAGCAAGCGGAGAAGGTTCAGTACGAGGATTTTCAGGAGGCCGAGGAACCGTCGTTCGCGGAAGAGGACGCCGCTCAGGTTCATGCGGCGTTGAATCAAATCGGCCTCCATCATCGCGAGGTTCTGGTGCTGCATTTTCTTGAGGATCTGTCGCTCAAGGAGATTGCAAAAGTCGTTGGCTGCTCCGAGGGCACGGTCAAGTCGCGAATCCACTATGGCAAACGGCAAATGAAACAGATTCTTGAGGGAGTGAAATATGGCACAGCAAACGAGTAACCTGCGCGAAGGTCTGCTGGCGGCTCTGCCGCAACCGGAAAACGTCGCCGCCTATCGTGAACAGACCGCTGCGTTGCTGGCAAAGCACGCGAAAGCGCTTCGGTGGGAGAAAATCACGGCAAACACTTTTGTATTTATCGCTGCCGTTCTGTTCTGGTGGAGCGTCTACCCCGGTCGCCTGGGCGCATTGGGGGCGCATAGCTTTCAATTCGGCAGCGCCCTGTTTTTCTTCATCGGCGCGATCTCCGGGGTGCAATACAAGGTCTATGGCAGCCAGGTCGCCACCTTAAAAGAAATCAAGCAGGTTCAGTTGCAGGTTCTTGAGCTGCAGGCCTCGCTCGGGAAGAGCGCCGAAAACCAGAATAGGGAATAGGGAATAGGGATTAGAAAAGACTTTCTGGTTGGGTGCTTGTTGCCCCATCCATTCTGCGATGAGGCCGCAGAATGGATGGGGCACGGTACGTTTTGCTGGGATGAGCGAAAAGCACACGCTGGGTGCTAGAAGATTTTGTAGGCGATGCCGACGCTGCCGCCGAAGGGGTAGAGGTGCGGCTGAAGCAGCCATTGCTGGTACTCAAAGTCGAAGGCGCGCAGCGTGAATCTCCGGCTCAGGTGGTAATCAAGTCCTCCGCCATAGGCGAGGACCGTGGAGTGGCCGTTAATGAAGGTGCCGCTGCCAAAGCCGACGAGGAACTTGCCGTACGGGGTGGCGCGTCCAAAGGTTTTGATGGGAACCTTGGGGCCGATGAGATAGGTGTCTTCGCCGATGGGGGTGGTGTAAGCCACATACTCGTTGAAGCGGTTCCAGCGGCCCTCGCTCTCGATCGTCAGCCAGCGGTCCGCTCTGATGTCAATGTAGGCGCCGACGCCAAACGTTGGCTGCGGGACAAGCTGGGCGATGCCGTTGCCGGCATAATCGGTCTGGAACATGGAGCCGAAACCACCAACGCGGATCCTGGCCTCGTGTTCGTACCCTGCGGGAAGCACTTGTGCTTGTGCGCAGAGGGCCAGGGAAGCGAGGAAAAACGAAAAGAAGACTCGAATTGAAGTTCTCATAGCCGCGTGCACACCCAGTTCTGGTTAGACTTAGCTCCTGAGGTGGAGAACAGGCCGGTCAAGCGGAAAGTCCCCGGTACTGACGAGGAGCACATGGTGCGTCAGCCGGGGACTTGCCGCGGAGTAAATCACTGCGGGTTCTGCGGCGCAGGAGCGGGCTGCGCCTGCGTATTTGTCTGGTCGGCGCCCTGCGGTTGAGCAGGTGGCGTATTTGCCTGGTCGGCAGCCTGCGGTTGAGCAGGTGGCGTGGCAGGCTGTCCGCTGTTATCTTGCGCGGCAGGCGGAGGTGAGCCGGCTGGAGGCGCGACGGCTGGAGGTGCGACGGCTGGAGGTGCGGAAACCGAGGCCGTCGGGCTGGCCGAAGGCTGGTTCGCGGCCGGGTTTACCGCGGCGGGAGCAGCTTGTGCCGACTCATAGCGCTGCAGCTTGAAGAAGATGGGCGTGACTTCAAACGGCATCTTGTCGCGGGCGTTCATGGGCGCGTAACGCTTGGCGTCGAGCATGTGTACAGTGTCGTCCCACGGATCGACCTTGAGCCAGCTTCCCAGCGGAAGGGCGGCGGTCTGGGTTAGATCGTCCCAGTCAATCTTGGGAGCCATCTTTGCCAGATCACCCATCCAGGGGGTTCCGTCGGGCCTGAGGAGCGAGTCGCCGAGCTTGGGCGTGTTGAGCGCCTTGAGCACCTTGGAGCGATCGACGAGCTGCGCGTAGTAGAGACCGGCATTGGCAAGCCTGTCCTTGTACATGGAAGCCTGGAGGTACTCCATTGCCTTCTTGGCAGCTTCGTCGTTGTCGTGATCGTTGTGGTACATGTTGATGCGGACGAAGGCGGACTCGTCAGGGAAGAGCAGACGGTCATTGAAGGCGTAGCGGGTGTCGATGTGATGGCCCATGGCGATGTGCGCCAGTTCCATTGCGATGATGGAGGCGATGGCTTCTTCACTGGGCAGCGAGTCAATGAGTCCTCGGCTGAGCAGGATGGTGTTGCCGACCGTGGTGGCTTCAACCGTGTCGGTGAGCATGACGCGGGTATGAATCTGGTCAGTGAAGGCGAGGTTGTTTGGGACGACGAGGTTGACGACGATCTGGTCGAGGACCTTGTTTTCGTATCCGCCGTTGTTGAGCGGGGCGACGAGTCCGGCCTCGACGAGGCGGTCGATGACGTTGTTTTCAGCCTGGGTGACCCACATGCGCGAGGCCTGCAGCGGGCCCACGTCCTGGGAGTCGTTGCTGCGGTCAACGGCGTCGTCNNTTGGTGCCTTCAATGCGCTGCGATTCTTCAACGTAGACTTCGACCGGAAGCCAGATGCCGGGCTGCACGTTCATGCGCCAGCTGTCGAAGTGGAAGTAGTACTTTGAGGAATCCTCAGTAGCGGGGCCGGTGTAGGTACCGTTGAAGCGGACAACGTTGTTGTCCTGATCCTCAATCCATATACGGCCGTAGAAGCGGCCCATGCCGGCGACGCGGGGATGGACGTCAAAGACCCATGTTCTGATGGAGCCGACAAACTCCTTGCGGACAAAGCTGAACACGTAATGCTGCTGGTCGAACCCAGTGGGGTCTATGAACATCATTTGCATGAAGCCGGTGTCTGAATAGGTGAACTTTTCCAGTCCCAGCATTTTGGTGAGCCCGGTCATGGCTCCGAGCGAGCCTTTGAAGAAGCCCTTGTGCTCGTCCTGGCGGGGAACATAGCCTTTGTCAAAGAAGGCTTTGCCGAAGTCGACGCGGCTGAGGATGAACTGATCGTCGACAGGAACCTCGTAAAGTTTCACGTCAGGATGCGTGTCCTGGATGTAGGTCTCGACCAGGGGGGTACGCATCTTGATGTCCTTGATGAGGACCTTCTCCTGGGCGACGGCTTTATCCACCAGGGCTGACTGTTCAACCGTCAGCAGGCGGGCCTGTTCGTACTTTGGTTGATGTCGAGCATACGCGCAGGTCACTCCCATAGTAAGGATCAGGAAGTTGAGGGAAATCTTCCGAAAAGTCATGTCATGCTCCTAGATGGCTTCGTCCAGTGCTTTCTTCAGTCGCTTGCGTCTGGTTTGACGTGTGGCGACTGAATCCGGCTGCGTTCCAACATTGTGATGCATTTCAGCATACTTAAGGATGATGTTACGCCAATTGAAACGAGATGGTAATCGTGGTGGTGAGATCGACCGGTCTTCCGTCGCGAGTGGCCGGGCGAAAGCGGATCTGCTGGGCGACGCGGCGAGCTTCTTCGTCGAGTCCGTGACCAAGGCCGCGCACGATGCCCTGTACGACGACCTGGCCGTTTGCCAGGAAGGTTACGCGCAGCACAACGTCACCCTGGACCTTGAGCTGGCGGGCTTCGCTGGTGTACTGCACAGGTGGTTTTGAAAGGACCTCGAGGTCAGTGGTGGTGGGAGTGGAGACCACGCGCTGCTGGACCGCGGCCTGGGTGACGGCGGGAATGCCGGCCGAGGCGACCTTGCCGTAACTGCCGCCGGTGTTTGCCGAGCCGGTGGCTCCGGGGATGCCGGCCGAGGCTACCCTGCCCACCATGCCGGCGTTTGAGCCTGACTTGAGGCCGTTGCCAATGCCGGTGGAACCGACCACGCCGTGAGGCGCGACAGCCGGGCCGTTCATGCCGCCGTAGGGGTTGCCGATGGCGGCGATGGTGGCCGGACGGGTGGCGTTTGGATTGGGAGTGACGCCGAAGGTTTGGCCGAGATGCACAGGCGCCGTGGAAGGCTTGACCTTGTTATCCTGCGCGGGCATGGCAGCGGTCATGGCGGGCTTGGGCTGCGGTGTGAGGACGACAGCCGGCTTGGCCGCGGGCTTGAGGACCGGCAGCGCAATCTTGGCTTCCATCTGGATGGGCTTGGGCTCCGGCTTGGGCTTGGGCACCTCGATCTTTGGAGCGTCCAGCTTGACCTTGGGCGGCTCGGGCGGAGGCGGCAACTTGGGCGGCGGAGTGACCTTGACCTTGGGTGGAGGCGGCGGAGTGGTGGGCACGATCAGCTCAGTCAACTCGTACTTGTGCTGCTCGATCATATGCTTGGCGGTGGCGCCGATATAAATGGCCAGCCCGAGAATCGCCAAGTTTACCAATGCGCTCGTGAAAAACGAGGCAGGGCTCCTCTCAGGGTCGGGAAGCGGGCCAAAATTCGTACGCCCCGGAGTGTAACTCGTCGTCGACATGTAATCAGACCTCGTCCGCGGCCACAGGGGCCGCACAGTATTTGTTTAGCCGGGAAGAGCTGAAGGGAGCCGGCATATCGACGATCATCGCCTTGCCCGCAAGCCACTCCATCGCCAACCTGGTGTCAGCACAACGCAGAGCCTTCAACGTCCGGCGGTGGAATAACGACATTCCAACCCCGGCAAGAGCGCCTTGAGGAGAACGGGACCCGAGCGAGCCCGATTGAAACGCGCGCTTGCGAGGCCGTGGCCTAATGCGCCGCCAACGACAGTATGTGCCGGACCAAAGTTCCGGGAAATACCACCGATGGGCAATAAGGACCCTATGCTTCTAATACTGATGGCGAATGGCGCGGGGGAAGGAACGTTATGATTGCGCAACCGTGAATCAGAGCTTGTGATGCATTTCGAATTGATTGTCGCATAGACCTCGGACATTTCGACACTCCACTTTCCATCCAAGGCATCCGAACACCACGCGCTTTCTTGCGTTCCAGCAGCCAATTCGCTGCCCGCTTTTCGAAATTGGGAGCCGGAAATGAAACTAACCCGGCTAGAACCAGGAATTGAACCAAACTCTTTGGGCACTGAATGAACGGCCCGAGGGTCTACTGGCGGGAGGGTATGAGGGATTCCTGCCATGCCCTATTGTAATAGACTCAAGGTTACCCAAACTGCTCAGGAAAGGACAGTCTTTTTTGTGAAGATCTTAGTTACCGGAGGTGCCGGGTACATAGGTGGTACAGTTGCGGGTCTGCTTGCCGAAAAGGGACACAAGGCGGTCATTTTTGACAACCTGAGCCACGGCCGGCAGGAGTTTTTGCCGGCAGGCGTCCCGTTTGTGGAAGGCGAGGTCGCGGACCGGATAGGGCTGGAGAAAATCTTTATCGATGCCAAGGAGCAGGGGGCGCCTTTTGACGGCGTTCTGCATTTTGCGGCGCTGATTGAGGCCGGCGAATCGATGGTGCGGCCGGAGATTTTTTTCAGGAACAACACGGCCGCGACGCTTTCGCTGCTTGAAGCGATGCTGGCCGAGGGGCCGAAACGGCTGGTTTTCTCTTCGACGGCCGCAGTGTATGGAGAGCCTGAAGTTGTTCCGATTCAAGAAGATGCGAAGTTGAGGCCGACGAACCCATATGGTGAGTCGAAGCTGCTGGTGGAGCAGATGCTGGCCTGGCTGAA
>PLST01000373.1 GCA_003164255.1 Acidobacteriaceae bacterium
CGCAAGGCCATGAAGCAGATCCTCAAGGAAATCCAGGACGGCTCTTTTGCCAAGCGCTTCCTCGCCGACCAGAACTCCGGCCGCAAGGAATTCAATGCCTTCCGCGAAGCCGAAGCCAAGCACCCCATCGAGATCGTCGGCAAACAGCTCCGCGCTGCCATGCCCTTCCTCGATCCCGTCACCGTTGAAGAAGTAGCCAAAAACCGGTAAGCAAAAAACAGCCTCCTGTTGACGGCTTCAAGTCGCAAGCAGGAGGCTATCTTGCCTCATAAATAGGAAGAGAGTTCTTAAATCACAAGATCCGTAGCCCAGTTCTCTCGCCCAGCAAGATCGGCCACGTAATTGAAAACTCCGTCCCTGGTCACAAGAATCGCCCCGGCCGCAATCGCGTGGGCCGCAATCAGCATGTCCATGCTTTCAAGCGGCCGACCCGCCGCTTCTTGTCTCACTCGCAGTTGCCCATAGGCGCGAGCCTCCGCCGAGCCCAACCCTAGAACCCGCATCCGCGCCAGAAACCCGCGAAGCGCGCTGCGAAGGCTCTCGGAATTCGGGTTCTTGACCAGGCCAAACTCGAGCTCAAACTCCGTAACAATCGAGATGCAGGCCGCCTCATCCGTTCCAAGTCCTGCCAGCCTGGCCCTGGCCGCGGCAGACTTGCCCTTCAGGATATAGCTCACCGTGTTGGTGTCGAGCATATAAAGCCGGCTCATAGCTCGTCTCGGTCTTGCACCGGCCCTTGCTTGCGATCTGCCATAAAGTCATCTGGAAATCCGGCCTTGTCCAGTGCGGCAAAAACCTCGTCCCAGCTTCCCGGAGCCTGCGACAAAATCAAGTCACCGCTCTGGGCATCCCGCCGAATGAAAACTTCCTTCGACGTAAATCGGTACTCAGCGGGAATACGCACAGCCTGGCTCCGCCCACTCATGAAAACCCGCGCCTTTTCAGCATGTGCCATCTCCTCACCTCGTGAGATATATCATGTCATATCTCAATCCTGGCGACAAGGGGAGTAATCTCCAATGAGCAATGTTGCATGAAACATCTCGGCAGTAGTATTATGTTTCATGTAACGGAAATCCCTATGCCCTCAGCCGTCACAGCTCGTGTCCGCAAGCACCGCGACCAACTTCGCGCCGAGGGCCTCAAGCCCGTCCAACTCTGGATCCCCGACACACGCTCCGAGACCTTCCGCCGCAAGTGCGAGCAGGAGTCCCTCTCGCTGGCCCATGACCCGTTGGAAGCGGACACCCTCGCCTGGATCGCCGAAGTCGCTGACACGGATGGATGGGTATGAAACGTGGCGATCTGATCCCGGTCGTCCCCTCCGGGGCCTATGGCAGACCAAGACCCGCCCTCGTAATTCAGTCTGACCTCTTTCAGAAGCATCCTTCCGTCACAATCTTGCCCATCACCAGCGAACTCCGCCCCATTGAAACCTTCCGCATCGCCGCCGAGCCAACCAGGAAGAACGGCCTCCTCGCTCAATCGCAGATCATGGTCGACAAGGCTCACACAATCCCACGAGATAAGGCCGGCGCTCCCTTCGGCAAACTTGAATCGCGTACACTCACCGCAGTAGACCGCGCGCTCGCCGTCTTTCTCGGCCTCGGCTGACGCACCACATCGAATCTCGCAAGCCGCAATCGCTGCGACTCAACCCCGTACCAAACTCGTCAGCCTTTCGCCCAACGGAACTTCCCACTTCCACAGCCCACCATCTCTCGTCCTAGTAGAATCAACCTGAAACCCGCCTCATTCCGGCATCGGAGGCCCTTTGCTCTACTGGCTGCTCTACCTAAAGCTTTTTCCGTTCTTTCACCCCTTCCGGATCTTCCGCTACCTCACCTTTCGTACCGCCTTTGCCTCGCTCACCGCGCTCATGATCGCGCTTTTCATCGGCCCGTACGTCATTCAAAAACTCCGCGAGTTCCAGATCGGCCAGTTCATTCGCGAAGACGGCCCCCAGTCGCACCTCAAGAAAACTGGCACGCCCACCATGGGCGGCGTCCTCATCTGCATCGCCATTTTGCTTCCCACCGTCCTCTGGTCCGATCCGTCCAATCTCCTCGTCTGGATCGCCGTCTTCGCCACGCTCGCCTTCGGCGCCATCGGCTTTGCCGACGACTACATCAAGGTCGTCAAGCGCCGCAGCCTCGGCCTGACCGCCCGCGCCAAGATCCTTTGGCAAATCCTCGCCGCTGTCGGAGTGGCCGCCGCGCTTGCCATCTTGTCGCAGTTCCGGCTCTTTGCCACGCAACTCACCGTGCCCTTCATCAAGAGCTGGCGTCCCGATCTGCTCTGGCACTGGCCCACCACCGTTCCCCACCTGGGCTTCCTTGCCTTTTTGCCATTCGTCGCATTCGTGGCGTTCGTCCTTGTCGGCTCAACCAACGCCGTCAACCTGACTGACGGTCTTGACGGCCTCGCCATCGGCTGCACCATCATCGCCGCCGGTGCGCTTACCGTTCTCACATACGTCAGCGGCAACGTCGTCTTTTCCGACTACCTTGAACTCCAGCACATGCCCAAGGTCGCCGAGCTCACCATTTTTGGCGGCTCCATGGTCGGCGCATCCATCGGCTTTCTCTGGTACAACGCCCACCCCGCTGAAATCTTTATGGGCGATGTTGGCTCGCTCGCGCTCGGCGGCGCCATCGGCACCGTTGCCATCATCATCCGCCAGGAACTCCTGCTGCCTTTCATCGGCGGCGTGTTCATCATTGAAGCGCTCTCCGTCATGCTCCAGGTGGGCAGCTACAAGCTCCGTAACGGCAAGCGGATCTTCAAAATGGCGCCCATCCACCACCACTTCGAGCAGCTCGGCTGGAGCGAGTCCAAAATCATCGTGCGCTTCTGGATCAGCGCCCTGGTGTTTGCACTGTTTGCACTCACCACGCTCAAACTCCGCTAGCCGGCCCCGCGCCGTCCCGCAAGCGGTGCACAATAAAGATGTCGCTCTAACCTCGATACAGCTTTCTTGAATACCTCTGGACGGGTTCGCATGATGGATCTCAAAGGGAAAAAAGTTCTGGTTGTGGGCCTCGGCAAGTCCGGCCTGGCTGCCGCCCTCTTTCTCCGCCGCAAGGGCGCCCAAGTCACCGTATCCGACCTCCGCAGCGCCGAGGCCCTCGCCAAGGACATTCCCGCCTTGCTTGCCGAGGGAATCATGGTTGAAGCCGGCGGCCACGGCCTGCTCACCTTCCGGCGTCAGGACCTGATCGTCGTCAGCCCCGGTGTCCCACTCGACACTCCCGAACTCGCCCAGGTCCGGAGCTTCGGCATTCCCATTATCGGAGAACTCGAACTCGCCGCCCGCTTCCTCGAGGGCAGCATGCTGGCTGTGACGGGCTCCAACGGAAAAACCACCACCACCGCCCTGCTCGGCGAAATCCTCGCCTCCGCCGGAATCCCCACGCTTGTCGGCGGCAACATCGGCGTACCTGTTGTCGAGCTCATCGAAAAAAGCACCGCTGACACCTGGTCCGTCCTTGAGGTCTCCAGCTTCCAGCTTGAAAGCACGGTCGAATTCCATCCCCGCATCGCTGTCATCCTCAACATCACCCCAGACCATCTCGACCGTCACGGAACTTTTCAAAATTATGTACGCGCCAAGGAACGCATCTTCCTCGCGCAAACCGCAGACGACTTCGCCATCGTCAACGCCGACAATCTCCCCGCCGCCGATGCCGCGACGCGCACCATTGCGCAGGCTTTCTTTTTCTCAAACACCCACCCTGTAGCCCAGGGAGCGTGGGTCGAGGCCGGCAACCTGGTCTACCGAGCGGCCAAAGATGCGCCCGTTGAAACCATCATGGCGCTCGCCGAGATTCCCCTCAAGGGCGCGCACAATGTCGAGAACGTGCTGGCTGCTGTGGTCGCCGCGCGTCTGGCCGGCGTCCCGGCTCCCGCAATCCGCACCGCCATTCAGGCCTTCCGCGCTGTCGAGCATCGCCTTGAGTACGTCGCCACCGTCAACGACGTCGAGTTCTATAACGACTCCAAGGCCACCAACGTCGACGCCACGGCCAAGGCCATCGCCGCCTTTCCTTCCGGCGTTCATCTCATCCTCGGCGGCAAAGATAAGGGCTCGCCCTACACGGTTCTCAACCAGTTGCTCAAGGAGCGCGTCCGCGCCGTCTACACCATCGGTTCTGCTGCCGCCAAAATTGAGGCCCAGCTGGCCGGCATCGTCCCCATCCGCTCCTGCCAGGCGCTCCAGAAGGCAGTCAGCGAGGCCACAGCTGCCGCCCGTCCCGGAGACGTCGTCCTTCTCGCGCCAGCCTGTTCCAGCTTCGATCAGTTTGACAACTACGAGCAGCGAGGCACCGTCTTCAAGCAACTCGTCAACGACCTCAGAGGTTTCAAGACATGGCAGCCAGAGAAGGAATCGACAAATGGATGATCTGCACCACGCTGTTGCTCGTCGTGGTCGGCCTCGCCATGGTTTTCTCCGCTTCCGCAGTGGTTGCCGAGGCAAAGTACCACTCCGAATTCACT
>PLST01000605.1 GCA_003164255.1 Acidobacteriaceae bacterium
AGTGCACGCCGATTGAGTTTGAGTAACCGAGCAGCACGAGAGAAAACAACGAACAAGGCTGAAAAAGAGGGAGCCTGGCAATGATGGGTCTGATCTGGTTCTGGCTGGTTGCCGTGATGATTGTGGGTTACGTTGTTCTCGACGGCTTCGATTTGGGCGTCGGAGTACTGCACCTGTTTCTGGTGCGCACCGAGGCCGAGCGCAAAGCCACCCTGGGCTCAATCGGGCCGGTGTGGGACGGCAACGAGGTTTGGCTGCTGGCCGGCGGAGGCACGCTTTACTTTGCGTTTCCTCTTTTGTATGCGTCGGCTTTCAGCGGATTCTATCTGCCGCTAATGATCGTGCTTTGGCTGCTGATTGTGCGCGGCGTGAGCCTGGAGCTGAGGAACCACATCGAAGTGGGGGTGTGGCGCGCGCTTCTTGATGGCTTGTTTGGCTTGTCGAGCGCGTTGCTGACCATTTTCTTTGGCGCGGCGCTGGCGAATGTGCTGCGTGGCGTGCCGTTGCAGACTGACGGCTATTTCTTTTTGCCGTTGTGGACCAACTGGCGGCCGGGAGTGCATCCGGGAATTTTGGACTGGTACACGGTGATTGGCGGGTTGGTGGCGCTGGTTGCGCTGACCATGCACGGGGCGCTCTGGCTGGTGATCAAAACATCCGGCGAGCTGGGCAAGCGCGCGTACAACATTGTTAAACCGCTGTGGCTGGTGCTGGCTGCGCTCACTGTCGCCAGCCTGGTGGCAACGATCATCGTGCGCCCGGAGAGTTTGAACAACTACTTCAATTACCCGGTGACGTTTGTGGTGCCGGTGGGCGTGGTGGCGTCGCTCGCGGGCGTGTGGCTGATGAACAAGAAAACTCAACCGGTGAAGGCGTTTCTCTGTTCGTGCCTCTACCTGTTCTTCATGCTGGCTGGCGCGTGCTGGGGACTGTATCCGACGCTGTTACCGGCCTCGACAGGCGCNNGTCTACAGCAAGTTCCGCGGCAAGGTGGATCTGCTGCCGCACCGGCACTGAGGCTTTAGTGCCACGCGCCCAGAAGGCGCCGCAGCAGAACCAGTTCGCCAATGTGATAGGCGTTGTGGTCGGCGACGAGGAGAGCTTCGCGCAGAATGGTTTGACCGTCGCCGTGCGGAATCTTCGCAAACAGGTCCGTATCTTCTGAGCTGACCAGTGCGCACATCCGCTTGAGGTCGCGGCGGAACTCCTCGACGCTCTGGTCCCACTCCGCATCGGTTTCGGGAGCCTGGAACTTTGGCCAATAGCCAGAGGGCCATTCGGGCGAGACGTGATCGGGATTGACTGAGAACTCCAGAATGTCCGATTGGGCGATTCTGAGGTGCTCCAGAACTTCCCATGGTGAGTGCTCCGCTCCCTTGGGCCGTTGACCGCGCGCGGCGGCTGGCAGGTCCTTGATGGCTGTTTCAAAATCGGCGTGAGCGCCCTTGCCGGTAAGCAGATTGACGACGTGCTGGCGCAGCGACTGCATTTCCATGGTTCTCGCGTCCTCTTGTCGTTTCGATGCATCCAGTTTCAGTGGGATGCATCGAAACGTGATTACGAGGGCGTGAAAAAATCGAGAGTCTGTGGGGCTGCGCTACAGCGTGACCAGCGTTCGGGCGTCGACTGGCTCGCGAAAGGCCTCAGCCTTCTGCTCCAACTCGGGATCCCAGTTCTTTGGCTGGTAGATGCAGCAGGGCTCCTGCGCCAGCGGGTCGCCGGTGACGGCGTAGGCCCGGGCGCGCGAGCCGCCGCAGATCTCCTTGTATTCGCATGCTCCACACTTGCCTTCGAGCTTGCTGGTGTCGCGCAGCGATTTGAAGATCGGGGCCTCGCGATAGATTTCGGCCAACGGCGTCTGGCGGATGTTGCCCGCATGGATGGGCAGAAATCCGCTTGGATAGACGTTGCCGACGTGGGAGATGAACATGAATCCCTTGCCGTCGTTGACGCGGCGCGTGGCCCAGCTTGCCGTGCGGGTTTGTGCGTCGGCGGTCGGCGCGCCCGGCTCGTACTTGTGTGCCGCGCCGGGATGTCCGTGGCCGTGGCCCATTTTGCGTTCCTGAAGATTGTTCTGCAGCAGGTAGCGGCGGTAGTGCATGGCTTCGGTGGTCTTGATCTGGAAGTTTACGCGGTGGGAGAGCTCGTAGATTTGCCCAAAAATACGTTCAAATTCCTCTCCGTCGAGGAGGTCGTCGAGCTGGCCGCGGCCGACGGGAACCAGGAAGAAAACATTCCNNTCGCCTGAGAGCAGATCACCGAGCTGGCCGCGGCCGACCGGAACGAGGAAAAAGACGTTCCACATGACGATGGCAAGCTTTTCAAACAGGGCGCAAAGGTTGTCGAGGTCGTGCACGTTGTGGCGGCTGATGGTGGAGTGCACCTGGATGGGGATTCCGGCCTCGTTGGCCCATTCAATGGCCTGAATGGTGCGCGCCCATGCGCCGGGAAGGCCACGGAAGGCATCGTGAATCTCGGGAGTGGACCCGTCGAGCGAGATGCCGAGGCGGACCAGCCCCGCTTCCTTGAGTTTGAAGATGGCCTCGCGCGTCAGCAGCGGGGTGGCGCTGGGCGTGAGCGCGACCTGGACGCCTTTTCCAGCGGCGTAACTGATGAGCTCAAAGACATCGGCGCGCTTGAGCGGGTCGCCGCCGGTAAAGACGAAGATGGGGATGTGCATGTCCGCAATCTGATCGATAAGCGCTTTGCTTTCCGCGTTCGTCAGTTCATCGGGGTGGGCAATGGGCTGTGCGGCAGCGCGGCAGTGCTTGCAGGCCAAGTCACAGGACTGCGTGACTTCCCAGATGGCCAGAAACGGGGTTTCGTCAAAGTTGAGCCCGCCACGAGCGGGAATATTGTGCATCGGCTGCATAAGACCTCCTGCGGAATCGGGACGTGCCGGACCGGATTCAGGTTGGACAGCAAGTCCACGGGCCCGGGGGCGGAGCGGCTTCAGAATCTGGAGGAAAACCGCACCCTGGCGCCACGATTCCGGACCAGAAGAACAGGTAAAGCGGGGGTCTGACTGTGATTCAGATCACTTTGCTTTGCAATGAGGGCGAGCCTTCGTGAGATGAAGGATCTCCCGAAACGGTAAGAGCGACGCACATTTCAGCAGCGCGTTCACGATTCCGGTGCGAAACGGGTCTATAGTAGCCGTAACCGAACTGCCAGTGCTCAGGCGTGAGTGCGATCGAAATCGAGTGAGTTAAGTCACCATCTCATGTGCGGCTGGGCACTGCGAATCCTCTAACGTGTCTGCAATCGTTTGAGCGCACCACAGGAGGTGGCCATGACCACCGTCATGAAACCCGGATGGAGCAAACCCTCCACCATTCTTTTTGCCTCCGAGATTCCCGCCAACCAGAAGGCCTTCGCGTTTGCACTTGCCCAGGCCAAGGAATTCGGTGCGAACCTCATTCTTTTCCACGCATACGACACGCTGGTGGTGGCCGCGTCGGAGACCTCGGGTATCCGCTACTACGACTATGCCGCCGCCGCGCGGACAGAGAAGCATCATCTTGAGCCGATGGCTCAACAGGTAAAGGACGCTGGCCTTCAATGCGAGGTGGTGGTGCGGCCCGGACTGGCCGCCGACCAGATTCTTGCATTCGCGCGCGAGCGGGAGATCGACCGCATCGTGATGGGCACGCACTCGCCGGGCCCTATCGGCAAGCTGCTTGTCGGTTCAGTGGCCGAGGCTGTCTTGAGGACCGCCAAGGTTCCGGTGTTCATCGTCGGTCCGGCAGTGGTTGACGGCAGCTTCCGCAACTTTGCGACGCGGACAATTCTGTGCGCAGCCAGCTTGCATGAGGCGAGCGGGCCGGTGGTGGCCTTTGCCGCGGACTTGGCGCATGAACACAATGCCCGCCTGATTCTGCAGCATGTGATTCGTCCCCAGGACCGGACGGAGGTCCTGGCCAGCCACACTCTGGACGAGATTGAGACGAACCTGATGCACCTGGTGCCGCAGAAACTGCGCAACAAGATTGCCGTCCAGACGATCGTTGTGCCTGGCGACCCGACCGAGGAACTGCTGTACCAGAGCAAGACGCAACAGGCCGACCTGATTGTGCTGGGCGCCCAGGGAGCCTCGGCATTTGCCGCCATCACGCGCCACGGCGTGGTGTACAAGGTGCTGGCCCACTCGCCCTGCCCGGTGATCACCATGTCGCCGGTGGTGCTGGCCGCGTGCGGATCGAAGTCAGAGAAGACGCAGCCGGCGGAAGCCTACATGGCCGGCGTTTTCTAGACGCGAGAACGCAGGTCAAAACTTCAAAAGGCGGAGGTGGCCCATACCACTTCCGCCTTTTTGTTTGCGCCTGATTGCGCACCGCCGAATTCAAATCAACTTCAGCAGCAGCAGGATCAGAACGATGGTGAGAATAAGGCTGAGTCCGCCGCCACCGTAATAACCCCAACCGGGTCCCATGCGGTAACCGCCAAAGCCAGTGCCGAAGATCAGAATGATCAAGACGATCATCAGAAGCATGGTTTTCTCCTTTTCAAAACTCAATAGCCCATTACATCTGCAAATACACTCCTGCTGTGATGCCTGCATGGATGCGCGGGGTGCTTCAGAAAAAATCAATCGCGAATCCACGAAAACTCTCCGCAGGATGCGCAATCGGGAGATCCGGTTGCCCGGATTTCTTTCTCGCAACGTGCCGCGGAAGCGAACAACCCCGCGCCGTTGCCCCGCTTCAAAGCTTGCTGTGCGTAGGAAAGAGGCAGGAAAGAAAGCGAGGACGAAACATGCTCTGGACAATTTTTGTGATTCTGCTCGTTCTATGGCTGCTAGGGGTGGTTACTTCCTATACGCTGGGCGGCTTTATTCACATCTTGCTGGTGATTGCGTTGGTGGTGTTGCTGATTCAGTTGATTTCCGGCCGACGGGCGGTTTGACGCCCGAGCCTTGGAAAGTATTTGAGCGCCGGCAGTACACGACACTGGATGGAAAACCGGGGCGAGCGCAAAGCTAAGTGCGCGCCCAATTAGCAGCGTATGACCTAACCGACCACAGGAGGTGGCTTATGAATAGGGAAAAAGTAAAAGGCGCAGTTGACGATGCAGCAGGACGCACCAAGCGGCAGATTGGCGAATGGACCGACAACCCGAATCTCCAGGTGGAGGGTGCGGTCCAGCAGGTGAAGGGCAAGGCGGAGAAGGTAGTTGGCAGCGTGAAGGATGCTGCCAAGCAGACCTCTGACCAGGTGCATCGCGACCATGAGCACAACGAGAAACTGGCGCGCGAGCAACAGAAGTTGGAGCGTGAGAAGACGCCGGTTGGCCACCACTCCTAGACGAATTCCCGGCCTATGACTCGCGGGCAAGTCACCCGCGCGGCGAAAATTGATTTTCCGGCCTAGGATTCCGACACCGGGTAGATTTCCTGGCCCCCTGCGTGCGGGAACTTCCATTCCTCGGCGCAGGGGACTCTTTTTTCAAGCGGGCGGACCTCACGGTACCTTCGGCTACGCCTTGGGAGACAGGATCCGATAATGAAAGTTGCGGGTATCATTTTGTTGGTAGTTGGCCTGGTTGCGCTCGTGTACGGGGGCTTTCAGTACACGACACAAAAGAAAGTAGTGGATATGGGTCCGGTCCAGATTGCGAAGACCGAACACCATTCCATTCCGCTGCCTCCGCTGTTGGGAATTGGCTGCATCGTGGCAGGGGGACTCGTGCTGGCAGTTGGAAGCCGGGGAGCCCATTAAACAGGGGCATGCGCTTGCCATCCGCCCCCCTATGGGATAAAGATAGGGGTCAGGCAGCGTGCATGCCCTGGCGCTCCTTGAAGTGAGGTGCGTCTTCCGCAGGGACTCCGGTTCACTGACGTTCGACGTTCCGCCATCGGAGATTTCCCGTTGGCGCGCAGTGGCTCGCGTGCTCCGAAGTCCCATGGATGCCTTGGGTTGTGCCCTCCTTCCTGCTTTCTGCACTCTTTGCGGCTCCTCTCTGCCGCGGCTTTCATCCGTGCCAATTTGCGATGCCTGCTGGGTGGAGTTTCCCGCCCACGACGGGCCCGTGTGCGCACGATGCGGCGACACTGTTGACCGTGCACAATTTGGCCTGGGACCTGCAGGCTCAGCACTTTGCCGGGCATGCCGACTCGCGCCGCCACCCTTTGTCCGCGCTGTCGCGTATGGGAGTTATCAGGGGCGTATGAAGGACGCCATTCACGCACTCAAGTACGACCGGCTGCATCCGGCGGCCCACGAATTGGGCAGGATGCTGGCCGAGGCCATCGCACAACTGGCCGAGGAAGCGCCCGCCGACATGCTGGTGGTTCCTGTGCCGCTGCACCGCTCAAAATATGCCGAGAGGGGCTTTAACCAGGCGCGGTCTCTGGCGCATGAGGCGTTGGGATTCCTGCGCAAGAGCCATCCCCATTGGCGCCTTACGCTGGCTTCGAGCACGCTGATGCGCTTGCGCGCCACCGAGAGCCAGGCAGGGCTGACACCCCGCATGAGACGCATGAATGTGCGCGGAGCCTTCACGGTTTCAGATGCTTCAGCCGTCGCACTCAAGCATGTGCTACTGATTGACGACATTTTGACCACCGGCGCTACTGCGCGAGCCGCGGCGCAGGCGCTTGCCAAAGCGGGAGCAGCCTCAGTGTGGGTAGCCACGCTGGCGCGGGCGCGGCGGGTGANNGACCAACGATCTTTTTGACGAGGGGAAAAGAGATGTCGCTGGGAAAAGCAATGATTCATGCACGCAAACAGAAATCGATTGCCAGGGCCGCGGCCATGGCGGGCGAACACACGGCCGGTCACCTGAGCGTGCACACCACGCACATGCTGCAGATGCCGGTGCTGGTACTGAACGCATCGTACGAACCGATTAATATCTGCGGCGCGCGGCGGGCACTGGTGCTGGTCCTTAAGGGAATTGCGCGCACTGAGGAAGAGCACGGGCTTATGCTGCATGCGCAGCGCAGCAGAATCGCCATGCCCTCGGTGATTCGCCTGCTTGAATACCGGCGCATTCCGCACCAGACCCGCGCCCTGTCGCGCAAGAACATTCTGCTGCGCGATCGCAACACCTGCCAGTACTGCGGTGAGGCGCTACCCCCCGGCGAACTCACGCTCGATCATGTGATTCCGCGCTCGCGCGGCGGCAACTCCACCTGGGAGAACCTGGTGGCCTGCTGCCACGACAGCAACCGCCGCAAGGGCAACCGCATGCT
>PLST01000523.1 GCA_003164255.1 Acidobacteriaceae bacterium
ATGGTCCAGTTCCCAAAGATTATCCAGGGCGGGATGGGTGTCGGCGTCTCCAATTGGCGTCTTGCCCAGACTGTCTCAAGACTCGGCCAGCTGGGTGTGGTCTCGGGAACTGCACTCGATTCCCTTTTTGTGCGCCGCCTCGCCGATGGCGATTTGGGCGGGTACATGCGCCGGGGGCTGGATGCCTTTCCCTTTCCTGACATGGCCAAGCGCATCTGGGCTGAGTACTTTACTCCCGGCGGCAAGCCGGCCGACGCGCCCTATCCGGTGATCCCCATGCACCAGCGGAACAGTCCGCGCAAGGTGATTGAACTGTGCATGGTGAGCAATTTCGTCGAGGTTTTTCTGGCCAAGGAAGGCCACAAGAATCCGGTCGGGATCAATTTTCTTGAGAAGGTGCAGATGCCGCACCTGGCTTCGATCTATGGAGCGATGCTTGCGGGCGTGGGTTATGTGCTGATGGGCGCTGGCATTCCGCTTCACATTCCGGGCGTGTTGGACGCCTTTGCCGCCCACCATATGGCCGAGTACAAGTTGCAGGTGACGGGCGCACTGCCTGGGCAGGATACCTTCATGCGCCTTGATCCGGCCGAATATGCCGAGGGGCCGCTACCGATTCTGCACCGGCCCCGGTTTCTGGCCATCGTCTCCTCCAATACTCTGGCGACCACGATGCTTCGGCGGGCCAGCGGGCGGGTGGATGGACTTGTGATCGAAACGCCGACGGCGGGCGGACACAACGCGCCTCCGCGCGGCAAGCTGCAGCTGAATGAAGCCGGCGAGCCTGTCTATGGCGAACGCGACCAGGTGAACATTGCGGAACTGCGCGCGCTGGGCGTTCCCTTCTGGATGGCTGGCGGCTATGGGAATCCGGAAAAACTGCGCGAAGCCCTCGACGAGGGAGCGGCAGGCATCCAGGTTGGCACCGCTTTTGCGTTCAGCCGGGAGTCCGGCATGCGCGCCGACCTGAAAAAGACGCTGATCGGGCAGGCAGTTGCGGGGACCGGCCAGGTGTTTACCGACCCTGTAGCCTCACCGACGGGATTTCCCTTCAAGGTTGCGCAGCTGGAAGGCACTTCTTCGGCGTTCAATATCTATCAGGAGCGCAAGCGGGTATGCGATCTTGGCTACCTGCGTGAGCCGTACGCCCCGTCTGAGGGCAAGATTGCCTATCGGTGCTCGGCTGAGCCAGTGGACAACTATGTTGCCAAAGGCGGAAAGATTGAAGATACCGTGGGCCGCAAATGCCTGTGTAATGCCCTGATGGCCAATATCGGGCACGAGCAGGTGCGCAAGGACGGATCGGTTGAGCCGCCGCTGATTACAGTCGGCGACGATCTGAATACGATTGCCCAGTACCTTGAGCCGGGCCAGGACAGCTATAGCGCCACCCACGTGGTGGAGACTTTGCTGAGTTTGAGCCAGGACATGGAAGAACCGGTCGAGCGGGAGCTGGCAGTTTCTGCCTGAGTCCGGCACGATTGCCGTCGATTGATTGCATCAAAGAGGGTGGATTGTCTGATTGGACAATCCACCCTTTTTGCGTCTGGCGGGTCCGGGGAGGAAGAACTCGTGCGACTTGGCAGGGCGCGGCTGCGGATCTTTCTTGAATGGGGATCAGGCGATGCTGGAACTGAGCATAGAACTGAGGTTCGAGAACGCGATGCCGATGCCAGCCGCCAGCGCCCTGGTTCCAGCAACTGCGGCGAACGCAATCAAAGCGACGGCCAAGGCATATTCGACCAGGTCCTGACCATCTTCGCGGTCCATCAGGATCTGAAACTTGATATTGAGATTCAGCAAAAGGCTGTTCATGTGTCTCCCCACTGGTGGTGCGTTCTCCAAGCGTGACTTTGAGCTTCCCTGGGGCCTCGAGACGTTGAACCGGGTATCTGTCGGCCTCGAGCCGACCGTTGTAGTCGCCGGAAATAAGCAATCCAAAAAATGCCTGCCGAGAGCCCGGTGATGTCCTCCGATCCCGGATGAATCTCGGCTCCCCAAGAAGCTCATGGCCGGGTTATTGACAGGTGGACCCTTCGAAGCCGTCCCTTATAAGCTCCAATCGGCAAAAGCGGACGAGTCAATCAGTATGGCGGCACGGTGACGCGGGTGACTGGATACGGTGACTGGCCTGGACATGGAAGAACCGGTCGAGCGGGAGCTGGCAGTATCTGCCTGAGTCGGGCACGATTGCCGTCGATTGATTGCAGCAAAAAGGGTGGATCGTCTGATTGGACGAATCCACCCTTTTTGTTTCCCTCCCCCGAGGAAAATCTGCACGGCGCGGCGCCTTGTTCTGTTCCTCGTGGCCGCCGCTGCGGATCGCGCTTGAATGGGACTACGAAATGGCGCTATTGAAATTGGAACTGATGTTACTGAAAGCGATACCGATGCCATGGGCGAGCGCCCTGGTGCCGGCAACTGCGCCGAATGCGACCAAGGATGCGGCCAGGGCATATTCGACCATATCCTGACCATCTTCGCGGTCCATCAGGATCTGGAACTTGATATAGAGATTCAAGAAAAGGCTGTTCATGGGTGTTTCCTCCGATGCTGAATCCTTCAAGCCGCCGTGCGCCGGGTGATCGAAACAGATCCCGGATGAACTTCGGCCTCCCTGAAGTTCATGTCTGGATTATGGACAGGGGGAACCTTCGAAGCTATCCTCCATAAGCTCCAATCGGCAAAGACGGACGTGTACGCAGGGGTGGCGGTACAGTAATTGGCAATGCGGGGAGAGGGTAACCAGCCGATACGTTACCCTGGCTGGGACCGAGAACTTTCAACACCGGCGCGGATTCCAGCCCTTAAGAGATCGAAGGGTGGATTCAACGCGTGAATCCACTCTTTCTTGAACGGTTTGAATAACATACCGTCCTTTTTATTCGCCCGGTTGTGCGAGCATTGCGCCAATGCGAGTGAGCCGCCGCTCCCAAATGGTGCGATGGCTGGCGATCCATCCCTCCAGCGCGTCGAATCCCGCCGGTTCGATGCGGCAGGAGCGCACCCGGCCGATTTTTTCAGTTTTGACGAGCCGCACCTCCTCCAGGAGCTGGAGATGCTGCGCGACCGCGGTGAGGGTAACACCGAGCGGCCCGGCCAAGGCTGAGACCGAGAGCGGACCGTGGGTCAACCGGTCGAGCATGGCCCGGCGGGTGGGATCGCCGAGCGCATGAAAGAGCCGGTCGACATCAATAGTGTGGGCTTTCATCGAGGTCCCCTTACTGCGCCAGGTAATTTTGCAGCCGATCGAGCAGTGCACGCCACCCAGCCTCGATCATCTCCGGGCCGCCCTCCCACTCGAGGAACGTTCCCTGGTTGGTCAGGATCAGGTCAGTTCCCTTCCCGGAGCCAACGAACTCGATGGTCAACAGTTGGACCAGGGTAGGCTTTCCGTTTAGCAACATCTTCGCGGTCATCACGATCCGTTCGTCCGGCACGATGTCGTGATAGGCGCTTTCGTTGGCGATCTCGGAGCCCGCAATCGGGTGGCCTTCCTTGAAGCGGTACCGAAACCGTTCGCTCCCTCCCGCGCGGAAATCCATCTCGAACTCCTGGATTTCGTGGTTGCCTTCGGCGTACCAGAGGCGCTTGCGGGCGGGCTGGGCAAAGGCGGCGAAGACGCGTGCGGGCGCCTGGGGATAGTGGTACTCGAGGGTGAAGGTGCTGTGAACGGCCTGTGAGGAAGTTTGAGCGGTCATGGAGTGTCTCCTGCGGAGTGAATTAGTGAAGCAATGACTTCAGTATTGAGCAGGGCCGAGAAATAGTCAAGTGGAACCTTCAGTATTTTTGAAAGCTTTCCGCAGGGTTTAGGCTGACGAAAATTGCAGCTCGAGGGTTGAGTCCAGGGTAGGAACCGGAAAGATGGCAGCAGAGAAGAATTCCATGCGACCGCGCGTCTAGAAACTCTGATCCACGATGTTGTGGAGTCCTCGGGGGCTGCCTGTAAGATGATGGGATTGCGACGATGAAAAGCCCTTTCCCAGTGCTCATGGCTCGACTGCCAATGCTTATTTTGGCGCTGGTTATTGCTTCGTTTGCGAACCGCGCCGAGCCGCAAACATTTGAGACGCAGCAGTGGCAGCAGGGCTATTCCATCATCGATTCACAATGGCGGTTTCATCCAGGGGACGATCCAGCGTGGGCGTCGCCAACGTTCGACGATTCGCAGTGGCAGCTTGTCGAAGCCGGCAAGCTATGGAAACGGGGAATTTCAGGGTATGGGTGGTTTCGTTTGCGGATGAAGTTGCCCGAAACCAAAGAGCCGCTGGCGATCGATATCGGCCACATGAACAGCGCCGCGGAGGTCTACATCAACGGCACGCTCGTGGGGACTGCCGGAGTGATGCGGCCGAAGCCGGATTGGAGCGGGGGACTGCAAGTGAATATGAGTCCCATTCCGGTTGAGTTGAACGGTGAGTGGATCGAGATCGCGGTGCGGGACTGGAAGAGCCCCGTCGCGTCCAGCTATTCCGGAGGAGGGTTCACCCGCCATCCGATCGTGGGCACGCTCAAGTCAATCTCCGAAGCGAGGAAGCTGGACGTGGACGGAGAGCTTGTGCAGGAGAGCCCCGACTTGTTGGTAGGTCTCCTTTACGCCGTATTGGGAGTCTTCAGCCTGGGGCTATTCCTGATGCGCCGACAGGCTTCGGAGTATGCGTGGTTCGCCGCAAGCGCCCTGGCCGGGGCCTATGTCGTTTTTGCGTACGGCTGGTTATGGGGGGCGGGCAGCGTCACCTTCCTTGAAGGAGATACGCGTCTGGTGAACGCGTTTGCCCAGATTGCTCAGCTCCTCTTCATCTGGAAGTTCATTCACGCGAAGGCCGATCGCCTGCTTTTTTGCGCTTCGGTTCTTGCACTTGCTCAGGGGATAGTGGGGTGCGCCGCGTTTTATCAGCTGCTCTCCTTGCCCTTGGGCGAGTCGGTTGCGACGATCTGCGGAGCGATTGTGGCCGTGTTGATTCTGGTGCGGCTGGTGCGATCGACGATGCGGGGCAACCTGGAGGCGCGGTTGCTGCTTCCCGCCGAGGCGCTGCTGGGATCGCTCGTCGTCATCGACGGCATCAAGCTGGCGCTTTCCTGGGCTGGAAGAGGCCTTCGGGGTTCTCCTACTACCACAATCCTCTTCCAAAACGACACGGTTACCGTCCATACCAGCGACCCTGTTCAGCTGCTTTTTCTCATCACGATTGCAGCCGCGCTGGTGCTGCGATTCACTCGATCGGCCGAGCGCGACGAGCGGCTCTCTTCGGAGGTGGCTGCGGCGCAGGAAGTGCAGATGTTCCTGGTGCCGAGAAGTGCACCGCAACTGGATGGATTCAAGGTGGACGCCGAGTATCTGCCAGCGAGTGAGGTTGGCGGAGACTTTTACCATGTGCTCCAGTTGCCGGACGGCTCCGCGCGCATTGTGGTGGGAGACGTCAGCGGCAAGGGATTGAAGGCTGCCATGACCGTAAGCGCGATCATGGGTGCGCTGCGCGTTTCCGACTTGCATTCGCCGGCGGAAGTGTTGGGATACCTGAACCGGGTACTGTATGGACAGGTGAGTGGATTCGTCACCTGCTGCGCAATTCTCGTTGCGTCCGACGGCTCCGCAACGCTCTCCAACGCAGGCAATCCCGCCCCGTATTGGAATGGCAGGGAGATGCCGGTCGAACCTGGCTTGCCGCTCGGCATGGTCGCGGAAATCGACTACACAGAGATGCAGTGCGAGATTGCGCCGGGCGACCAGCTCACGTTTGTCTCCGACGGCGTGGTCGAAGCGACCAACCCGCAAGGCGAGCTCTTTGGGTTTGACCGTACGCAAGCTGTGAGCAATCAGCCAGCGAGCGCCATTGTCGAAGTGGCAAGACAGTTTGGCCAGCAGGATGACATTACCGTCGTGACCCTCACGAGGGAAATCGTTGAAACACCTGCTGGCACACGGGTTTCTGTGCCCCCACTGTCTGTAAACATCTGATTTCGGTCGTGTGGTCGCCAACTCGTGTGGCCGCCAACTCGGAAGAGATATGGTGTGACCCTGTCAACATCTTCGAATCGCTGGGGTGGTT
>PLST01000261.1:0-3696 GCA_003164255.1 Acidobacteriaceae bacterium
GATTCGCGTTCATATTTCAATTCATCTGGCGCAACCCACGGCACCACCTCCACCGGCAAGCGATAGCCAATCGGCGAGTCCCCCGGCGAAAGCACCAGCCGCTCAGGGCGCGGAAACCATAACTGGCTCGACCACATCAGCTGTCCGTCATGCTGACGGCGCCTGAGCGGCAAAATGTAGCCGCTTGGCTCATCTGCCTCGTTTTCTGCCGCTCCCGGGTTAAATGCGGCCAAGGCATTTTCTGTGCTCACTTGCAGCCTGCGGGCCAGTGCCTGCGCGAAAGCCGCAGCCTCTGCCGCGCCCACGTTCTGTTCCTGCGTTTCGTGGGCGATAAGATCAATGTTCTCCCAGACAGGGGCGCCATCAACCCGCGAAATGCAATGAAATGCCCACCGCGGAAGCGCCTCGCCCGCGTACCATTTTCCCTGGCCAAACAGCAGCATCGCGCCGGGCGCGGTTTTTTCGCGCAGGCAGCGCATCAGCGCCAATCCCCGGGTGCGTTTAAGGGGACCCAGCGCTTCCAGATTCCACTGCGGACTCTCCGCTTCGTCAACGCCGACATACGTAGGTTCGCCGCCCATCGTCAGGCGAGCGTCTTCGCGTTCGAGGTCGCTGTCGATCATGTGTGCAACTTTTTGCACTCTGGCCCATTCCTCGTCCGTATAGGGCTTGGACAATTGCGGAATGGCATTCAGGCGGCGGACCAGCATCTCAAAGCTGAACTCCACACCGGCCGGCTCCACCGTGCCTCCAATGGGCGCTGCCTGAATGGCGTTGGGCGTGCAAACCAGCGGAATATGGCCTTCGGCCGCAAACAACCCCGACGTTGGATCCATGCCCACCCAGCCCGCGCCCGGCAAGAACACCTCGGCCCACGCGTGCAGCGCCGCCGAGTCCTCGGCGACAAACGGTTGGCCGTCCGGTGAGCGCTCTTCGCTCGCCAACTGGATCAGGTACCCCGACACAAACCGTGCGGCAAATCCTAACTGACGGCACAGCTCCACCAGCAACCATGCTGAATCGCGGCATGAACCGGTGCCGAGTTCGAGCGTCTGCTCGCAGCTCTGCACGCCGTGTTCCAGCCGCATCTCATAGCCCACGGCCTTCCGGACGCTCTCATTCAGGCCGCCCAGAAAGGCCACGGTGCCCTGGGTTTCACGTGAGACGCTCTTTACAAAGGCTGAAAAGCGCGGGCCGGCAGCGTCCTTGAGATCGGCTCGACGGTATGGCTCCAGATCTTTGCTCAGCTCCGGCGAATAGCTGAAAGGGTAGGTGTCGACGCCCGGTTCAAGAAAAAAAGCGAATGGATTATAGGGAGTCATATCGGCGACCAGGTTCACCTCAACTGAGAACTCGGTCGTCCTGGTTGGGAACAGCACCCGGGCCAGATAATTTGCGTGAGCGTCAAGTGACCAGTTGAGGATGCGGTCCCCGGGAGTCACATCAAGCGAGTAGTTCAGAATCGGCGTTCGACAGTGCGGTGTAGGCCGCAACTGGATCACCTGCGGTCCGAGGGCAACTTCCTTGTCGTACCGATACCGGGTTCGGTGAAGCAGGGAAACTTCAATCGCCATTGATCCTCGCAGGTCAAAGCATCCAGACCCTTTTGCGTTTCATTGCGGTTAGAAAGCCGGGGACGGGCAAATTTATCGAAGATAGTCCTTTTAGCCTATCGCAACCTGCGGGCTCAGGCCAGCCGGCAACTCTTTCAGCTTTCAAATTACTGTTCCACCACCTCGCCCTCCGCCGTGCTAGAGTGAAATTCCACGGAGGGCGCGATGGCTGCTGGGGTTCAGCTTCCAGGCGGTGGCGAAACGATCGACTTGCAACAGCAGGTAGCGCGCCTGCAGGCGCTCCTTGAGGCCTCGCGCCAGGTCCACTCCACCATCCATGAAAATGAGGTCCTCGAGCAGGTGCTGCGCATCGTCGTGCGGGAGCTCGAGATGTCCGGCGCGGCTTTCCCCTCCACCGGCCTGGTGTATGGTGACGACCCGTCTGAAGCCATCGGTGCCGATAAAGGCTCCTTGCTCTCCTGGCCTTTGGACGATCGCGACGGAACCCGCATGACCGATCTGGTCGTTGTTCCTCCTGACGGTCGCGAGCTCACTCTCTACGAGTCCGACTTTATTGAGGGCCTCGCGTTGCAGGCTGCCGTGGCTCTTGAAAATGCCCGCTACCATAAGCGCAACATTGCCTTCGCCCGTGTGCAGCAGGATCTCGATGCAGCCCGGCAGATTCAGCGCTCTTTGCTGCCCCAGACACTGCCTGACATCGAAGGGTACTCGCTGGCGTTTCGCTCCAATACCTGCTACGAAGTGGGTGGCGACTACCTCGATCTTGTTGAACAGCCTGATGGCAGCCTTCTTATCGTCGTGGCCGATGTTGCCGGCAAAGGTCTGGCTTCGGCAATTTGGTCCGTCAGCTTTCGCGCTGCCTTGCGCGGCATGGCGGTTACCGGTATGCCACTCGACGAGCTGGCCACCCGCATGAACCAGCACCATTGGGCCGAGGGCGAAGAGGCCCGCCGCCGCTATGTGACCGCCATCTTCCTTCGTTTGCACCCTGCCACCGGCGAAATCGAAGTGGTCAATGCTGGCCACAACCCGGGTTTTCTCGTCGCGCCGGGAGCCGAACCGCACGAATTCAACGCCGCGGGAACGCCTCTGGGCCTGTTGCCCGGCATGAGTTACACCCTGGAACGCGGCGTTTTTACCCCCGGCGCGCGACTGCTCTTCTATACGGACGGACTTACCGAGGTCTTCAAGGGGGATGAAGAGTATGGGCCGGAACGTCTTATGAAGGAATTTTCTACGTGCCCATCAGAGAAGGCCGATGGTATTCTCGATGCATTGTGGACGGCCATTGAGGCTTTTTCCGAAGGCGGTCCGCAAGGAGATGACATGACCGCACTCACCCTCTGCCGCGGTATCAGCTCCACTGAGAAGGTGGTATGAGCGGAAAGAAATCCACGACCGTTGAAGTTCGCTTGCCCACGCGTCTGGGCTACGAGAAAGTGGCCATGAATGCTGCCTCGACGGTGGCCAAACTCATGGGCTTCCCTGAGGATCGGGTTGACGACCTGCGGACCGCCGTGGCCGAGGCGTGCATCAACGCCATCGAACACGGCAACCGCCTCAACGAAAAACTTTCAGTCGGCGTGGTGCTTTCCGCCGGGGCCGACGAACTTGAAGTCAAGGTAATCGACGACGGAACGGGAATCAGCAAGCAGCCGGCGAAACCCGATATCGATCGCAAGATGCACGGAGAAGAAGATCCCCGCGGCATGGGCATGTTTTTGATCCAGGCCCTGGTTGACGAGGCAGAGTGGGTCGCGGGCACCGACGGAAAAAGTAGTTATGTCCGGCTTGTCATCAAGCTGGACAAAGAAGCATAACCGGGCAAGAAAGCATAACCGGCCCAGAATCAACCGATAGAAAACGGAGAACAGACGATCGTGCAGAGCGAAACCAAGTCGCGCGTTGACCAGATCACTTCCCCAGCCGGACAGCCAATCACCGTCCTTCGCTACGAGGGCGACATTGCCAGCACATCGAAGGCCGCGGTCCTCGGTACCTACCAGGCGCTGCCCAAGAGCGAGGTCAAGCTCATACTGCTCGACTTCACCAAGGTGGACTACATCAACTCGAGCGGCATTGCGGTTATCATCCAACTGCTCATCGAGGCTGCCAACGCCGG